>NZ_JNGB01000056.1:0-55272 GCF_001029355.1 Robinsoniella sp. RHS | reverse complement strand
GATATTTTCTGGTTTGTCAGGTTTGTCAGATAAGTATCGTAATCTGTTCCTGCATATCCGATTGTTAATCCACCGGTTTCATGGTCACCGGTTACCAGAATGAGTGTATCGTCCGGATGTTTCTTATAAAATTCTACTGCTGCTTCCACCGAGTCACTTAAGGCTTCTGTATCGTTGATGGCAGATCCTGCATCATTTGCATGACATGCCCAGTCAATCTTACCACCTTCAACCATCATAAAGAATCCAGTATCATTGTTCAGAACGTCAATTCCTTTCTGCACATAGTCTTTTAATGAAAGTTCGTCTTTTACTGCATCCAGATCATAAGACATTGCATCTGCATCTGCCAGATGTTCTGCTATTACAAGTGATTTACCATCTTCTGCTTTTAACTTCTTTACTTCTTCCTGGGTTTTAATTACCTTATAACCTGCGTCTTCTGCCAGTTTATAAGCATCTGTCTGATCTTCTTTTTCTCCTGTCGGGTCAAGAAGTGCCCCTCCTGCAAAATAATCAAAGTTACTGTCTACCAGCTCTTTTGCAATATCATAATAGCTGTTTCTGGAAGCCTGATGAGCATAAAAAGCTGCCGGAGTAGCATGGTTTAAATTAACCGTCGTTACAATACCTACCTTATAATCCTTTTGCTTTTTTAATTTTTCAGAAATCGCCTCAAACTTCTTTGTCATGGTTGTATCCATGTTAATGGTTCCGCTGTAGGTTTTATTTCCCGTGGAAATAGAAGTAGCTGTTGACGCAGAATCCGGAGCAAAAGAAGTGCTGTCATAGGTCTGTGCTGTCCCAGCTACCGGAAAATTCATAAATGACAATGCTTTTGCCTCAATTTCGCCTTTATTTTCTGTCGTTCCCAGATAATCTGCCGTTGCCTGGATTTGAGGATAACTCATACCATCGCCTATAAATAAGAAAATGTACTTTGGTGTCTTAATCTCTGCATTCTCTGCTGCCTTACTGTCTGCTTTCGTTTCAGATTCAGCTGCCTTTGTCTCTTTCTCTGTCTGTGCCGTTGTTTCGGTAGCATGTCCTGTTACCGAAGGAACTGCCGTAATTGTTGGGACTGCCAATGCCATAGCTAACATCACTGCACTGATTTTCTTCAATTTCATAATCTTTTTCTCCTCTTTTTGCTTGATTATTTACTTACATGAATAATCTATCAGAGAAGTGTAAGGAGCGGTTTTGTGCCTTGTAAAGAATTGGTAAAAATAAAGCGGGCTTTGTAAAATTGATTTAACAGTGTTTATACTGCGGCAAAGAGTTTGTTAAGGGATTACTATTACGAATATATTGGGGGGTAAGTGAGAAAGGAACGCTTTGTAGATAGATGCCGTGCGTGGAAAGAGAAGGGGGTGGACCATGACAGGCGTTTGGAAGGCTTACTGCAATGTTTAAAAATTCATTACCGCAGATCCTGTTCGTAATGATATATTTGTGATAGAATAAAAATTATTGTACCATAGGAGGATCAGGAAATGTATTTTTATATGCCAACAAAAATTTATTGTGAAAGTAATTGTGTCCGGAACCATGCTAAGGATTTGTCTACCCTCGGCAAAAAAGCTCTTATTGTAACCGGAAGACGCTCTTCAAAAGAAAACGGATCCCTGGCTGATATTCAGGATGCTCTCTCAAAGGAAGGAATATCTTATGAGATATTTGACCGTATTGAAGAAAATCCTTCCATTGAAACCGTTATGGAAGCACGGGACTTCGGAAATGAGTCTGGTGCTGACTTTGTCATTGGAATAGGCGGCGGTTCACCGCTGGACGCAGCCAAAGCTATTTCCCTTATGATGAAACAAATAGATAAAACAGAAGATTATCTGTATGAGAAAGGCTCAGATGATGCTTATCCCGTGGTATCTGTTCCTACTACATGTGGTACGGGATCAGAAGCGACTCCTTATGCCATACTAACCATTCACAGGAAGCGTACAAAATCCAGCATATCTCATCGTATCTTCCCGGTTTTGGCTCTGTGCGATCCTAACTATTTAAAGAACCTTCCACCTTCCGTACTTGCATCTACATCAATCGATGCTTTGGGACATTTTATGGAAAGCTATATCAATAACAATGCAACTTTCTACAGTAAAATGCTTTGTAAAGAAGGGATGCATCTCTGGTCTTCTGTTAAAGATGTCCTTCTGGGTAAGCCGGCATGTGATGCTGACTATGAATCACTGTTAAATGCTTCTACACTTGCAGGCATGGCAATTTCCCATACCGGAACTTCACTTCCCCACGGACTCAGTTACTATCCAACCTATGAGACAGGCGTACCTCACGGAAAAGCCGTTGGCTCCTTCCTCCCTGCTTACTTAAGGGCTGCAAAAAATTATCAAAGCGAAATCCTGTCACTTTTAAATTTCCCGGACACAGACGCATTTACTTCTTATGTCAATCAAGTTTTAGGCAGCGTTATGATCAGCGATGACCTCAAAAAAGCCGCCGTGAATGGCATGTTATCCAATCAGGGGAAACTGGCAAATTGCCCATTTCCTGTAGACGAAGATGTTATGTGGGGGATGTTTGAGTAAATCATACTTATGTATATCTATGGTATATTATTACTTACTATCACGAATAGATAAAATAAAACGACAAGTATTCTGTGTGTACCGAATGCTTGCCTTTTTATTTTTATATATTCAGCCATGTTCCTACCCTTTCGTAAGATTGTCGGAAGTAAGGTTGTATCTTTGACATCCCCTACTTCCCCTTCCTTCCCTTACCCACAGCAATCCACACCAGATGAATCAGAAATCCCCCCAGTATAATTGCTGCCATATAAACCACAATCACAAGTGAATTTGGCAAAAAACCTTCCAGATCTCGAAATACAACCTGGGAAAATTGCCTGTATGGATTGATATAAAACATGTCGATCTCATTTGTGAACAGTTTCGATACTACTGTATTGATTATTTCAGCAATAACTGCAGTGATGACGAATATTTTTATAACGCCAAAATAGTCACGCACTGTCAATTTTGAAGAATATCGAATTCCTGTGTAAATGCCCAGTGTAATTAATGCCAGATGCCAGCAGATGGAGTGCAGTGTCAGTATGAAAAGGGGATAGCACATGCCGGAGGTGTCTGCAAATGCAAATATGCCTCCCAACAGATTGATATCCATTAAAAAATGGATGTATGCTTTTTTATTTTTGAGAAAGGGCAGAATCAGGCATAAATACATAGGCAGGCTGCATAACTGAAACGGGAAATACCGCCAGCTGTAGCTTCCATCATTTATTACGCTTATCAGCAAAATCTGTTTGATGCACTCTGAAATGAAGAAACAGACACCAAACCAGAAGATGATTTTGCAGCTTTGATCAAACTTCTTCTTTATCTGCATTCTATCACCCCGCCTTATATCTTCCATCCCTTAATTCTATTAATCGGTTGACAAGATTATTATACTCTCTATCTGATTCCTGGTCTACGTCATGAATCGACAATATTTTTAACAATTCCGTAAAAAAAGAGCAAAGACGGAAAATCATCTTTGCTCTAAAACGTTCCTCATACACTATTAAGATAAATTACAAGAGGCTCTCTTTCACTTAAATCCTCTTTTTACGAAATATCATCACAGCTCCACCTAAAAATACAATGCTTAATCCTGCTGTAACTCCCACCGCTGCCATTGCATCTGCAATCTGGTATTCTGAAACAAGCATTCCAACATTATTTGAAATCAGGAGTATCGGATTATATTTTTGTAGAACCGGCAGCATATTTAACATAAATAAGATTACAACAACTGCACCTACCCCCAAAAGGCTGGTATAACTGTTCTTGCCTACTGTAGAAATCAGGAGCAGGAGTGTCAGCAGAAATATACCAAACAGCCATAAACACAAAACTGCAAACCAAAGATGATAAATATCATTCTGTTGAAATAAATACTTCGTATATCCATACGTTGTGACAAAACAAAGTGCCAGGCATATCGTCCAGATGAACGCCGCGGATGTGAATTTTGCCATAATGACAGCATTTCTGGAAAGGCCTTTGGTAAGGATATTGATCAATGTTCCTTTCGACAGTTCACTGGATAGAATCCCGCTGAATACCAATATCAGAGCAATGAGTCCCATAGAGGTATTATTTTTGAAAAACTGCATATACGAATCCATTGCCGTTGGATCCGGCATTGTAATCTTCATGCCTTCAACAGCAAAATTTTCTAACAGCAGCGGTGTCAGTTTCGCAGTCAGGGGATTCATCATTCCAAATATAAAAAATACGATTATGAGGATGAAAAGACGATAGGTTCTAAGCTGCTCCAACCACTCTTTTTTCAGAAAAGCTATATATCCTTTCATTTCACCACCTCCATAAATAAGGTTTCCAGATTTGGTTCCTGCACCTCGTATTTCAGAACCTGTATCTGCTCTTTTAAAATCAGGGCTAATATTTGAAATCCACTCTTCTGCACATCCTGTACCCGAATTGTTAAGGATAGACGGGACCGGTTAACATCCATGATTCCTTCTGTCAGCCTAAGCATGCCCTGAACCTTTTTGGCATCTTCCTCATTCATTAATTCCAGAATCATTTCATCTCTCTTATGGCCGGATTTTAATTCTTCCAGACCTCCGCAAAGAGCCAGCTCTCCGTCATGCAAAACTGCAACCCGGTCACAGATGCGCTCTACATCAGATAAAATATGTGTGGAGAACACCACCGTCATCTGGGATTTAACTACCGATAATATATCCAGTATTTCTTTTCTCCCAACGGGATCCAATGCCGACGTAGGTTCATCACACAGCAGCAGTTTAGGGTCATTTAATAATGCCTGCGCAATTCCCAGACGCTGTTTCATCCCCCTGGAATAACCGCCGATTTTCTGCTTTACATCTTTTAATCCTACGATTTCCAATAATTCCCCGCTCTTCTCCAGAATCTTCTTGGCCGGCATTCCTGACACTTCGCCGCAGAGTTTCAGATATTCTTTTGCCCTCATATAATTATAAAACTCCGGTACATCAGGCAGATAACCGATCATGCGGTTTGTTTTTGTTTCTCCATAGGAAACCCGGTTTCCGGCTATCCGTATCTCTCCTGCATCCGGCTGCAGCAGTCCCAGAATCATTTTCATTGTGGTTGTTTTCCCGGCACCATTTTCCCCAAGGAATCCAAACACACTATGCTCGGGTACCTGAAAGCTGAGATCCCTGATGACTGCATGGCCGTTAAAACTTTTCTTTAAGTTTTTAACCTCTAAAATGTCCATTATTCTTCACCTCTGCCTATGGTAAAATACAATATTGGTCCGATAAACTGAACAATTAGTACAACAACTGCCCATATGACCTTATTTCCAAAACGGTAGTGGGGATGTCGCAGCACATGGATAAGCGCTGTGATTGCCAGTGCCAGCTCTGCTATAATTACCGGTATCAAAAACGGCAGAAACTCCATTAATTCTTTCATGTTATTCTCCTCCTGACCGGAGCATTCCTGATACGGCTCCGGATATTGCGTAAAGATAAACTAGTTACGATTGTTTTAAAAGCTTTAATCTCAGCTGATGAACAATATGTTTAAATTCATCTGTTTCAAAAAGAGGTGCAAGCCGGGGATTCTTTTCTACTGATTCCATCAGACTGTCCTTTACTACAGACTCACACCTTGGCATATTCGTACCCAGCCCCAGCATATCAAACCAATTTTCCATCTGATCAAAATACTTGTTTCCCTGAAGCTTCAGCGGAAATATATCTCCGGTGAAAATATCCGTGTATTTCTGAAGCATAACCAGTGCTTTCTGCTCCTGTCCATGGGATGCATATGCTTCTGCAGCCAGAAGATACATCGGTGCCAGACCTCCCGGGTGCATCTCCAGAAGCCCCATTGATTCTGCAATCTGAGTAAAACTATGCATCCACATATCCACCTTTTCTTCACGGTCTGCATATTCGATTATCAGATTTCCAAATCCTGCAAGCGCCAGCAGAATATTCTGATATATCATCGTTTGAAGTACTTCTATTGCCTTATCCTTTTTCCCCAGGCGATCCAATGCAGATGCCAGGATGACTTCCGGTGAAGCCTTTGGCCGGTTGCAGTCTTCTAATAAAATCATTGCTGCACTTGGGTTATCTAAGTACAATTCACAGCCTGCCTCCATATAAACAGATACTCCGAGCAGATACTCATCATTGGTTTCTTCTCTTACATGAATCATAAGATCTCTTACCATTACCAGTACCTCCCGGCTTTTTTCCGGTGAGTCCGCCAACATATTATGATTGACCAGCAAACTCCCCATCTCCACCAGAAGGGCAGGGCAGGCATAGTATTTTTTAATAATCTTTTCACACTCTGCTAACACTTTATCAAATGGCTTTTCTGAAAAATCCTTGCATAACTTTACATACAATCTGCGTATATCCTCCTTCACCATCTGGGGTTTATAGTCAATCAGGTCATCTATACTAATATTAAAATAAGCGGCTAAAAGGGGAAGTAATGTAATATCCGGATAACTCTGTCCGGTTTCCCATTTTGATATGGCTGCTTTTGACACGCCCAAATATCCTGCAAGCTCATCCTGGGTGATTCCTTTTTCCTTTCTTTTCCCAACCAGGATAGACGCGATATTAATTTCTCTCATAAAAATCACCTCCATACACGTAGTATAATGGAGGTGATTCAAAATTACAATGGATATGAAGTTGTCAAATTTTTCATTAGTCAACCATTAGTTGACTCCCGATAGCCAAACTCCCGTGATAACTGTTCCCTTACTCCCAAAACCTTTTCCGCCAGCTCGTCAATTCTGGCATCTGTCATTTTTATGGCTGGTGCCGAAATACTAAATGCATTCTTAACTTTTCCCCGGTAGTCGAAAATGCAGGCCGCAATACAGCGCACACCGATTTCATTTTCCTCATTATCCAGGGC
This sequence comes from Robinsoniella sp. RHS, assembly GCF_001029355.1. Lineage (NCBI taxonomy): Bacteria > Bacillati > Bacillota > Clostridia > Lachnospirales > Lachnospiraceae > Robinsoniella > Robinsoniella sp. RHS. The sequence continues at coordinate 48,325 of NZ_JNGB01000056.1, read as the reverse complement.
ATATCCCCGTTCACGGATTTTCTTTAATTCTTCCATGAGATCTTCTAATGAAATAATGGTATATTCTGTCTTCTTTTCAATGATACTGTTTTCCCATATAAACTTCACTTCCTCTTCCGGAAGCTGCGCTAAAATGGCTTTTCCCACCCCGGAGGAATACATTGGCCTGGATAACCCTATCTGAGATGCCATCCGGATCGCACTGTCATTCCGTATGATAGGTGTCACCTTATCTATATACACGACCTCGCAGCCTCTGCACTCTACCAGATGCACCGTCTCCCTGCACTCATTTGCCAGCTTCTCCAGATAAGGGTGTGCAATTGTCACCTCGTCCATGCCGGCAAGGGCCCTGCTGGATATTTCCATTAATTTATAAGTAAGGCGGTATTTATTATTCTCATCCTGGGCTACGTATCCCATGCAAATCAAAGACAACAACAATCTGTGGACCGTACTCTTATGAAGTCCGATACGGGTACTCAAATCAACCAGTCCAATTGGCCCCGTTCCGGCTAACGTTTCCATCACCATAAATATCCGGTCCGCTGACTGTATAGGGTTTTTCTGTTCTTCACTCATGATATCCTCCATTCGCTGCAGGCATACTGCAGATACTATAAATGTTTATATTAAATCTTTACTTCAAGATTCAGACTTTATGGACTACTTGAGCGTGTCTTAAAATTCATTTCATCATTAAGCACTCCCTAAAAAACGGATCGTACCTCTTGATAAAATCAATTTTAAAACACGCTCTAATATATTTTAACATTAATGATATGGGTTCGCAATATAAAAGTTATTTACCTATTGACATTTCAAGTGATTCTGGCTAAAATTATTCTAACGGTTTTATTTTGTAAAACTATGTTTTACATTATGAAACATTGTAGTTTAAATAGAAAATATATGATAAATTTAGCAAGGGGGATTACAAGATGTTATGTGAGAATTTTTCTGAAGTAAAAAAAGATTTTGATTTACTGGCACTGGGTGAGCTGCTGCTGAGACTTTCGCCGCTTGGAAATGAACGCCTTTCCAGAGGTGATACGTTTTTAAAACAAATGGGAGGCGCAGAATTAAATGTGGTTTCAGGGGCATCTCTTCTGGGGCTTCGAACAGGAATTATATCAAAGCTCCCCTCAAACACCATTGGTTCCTTTGCTAAGAATCACGTTCGTTTCTGCGGAGTCAGTGATGATTATCTGACTTATGACGAAAGCAGAGATGCCAGACTTGGTATTTATTATTATGAATACGGGGCATACCCACGCAAGCCGGGTATTGTTTACGACAGGATGAACACCTCTATAAATAAAATTTCCATTGATGATTATCCGGATTCTTTATATCAGTCCACCCGTTGCTTTCACACCAGCGGGATCACTCTGGCACTTAGCGAAGGTACCTGCCGTACTGCCATTGAAATGATGAAGCGGTTCAAAGCAGCCGGCTCTCTGATCTCTTTTGATGTGAATTTCCGTGCCAACCTGTGGAGTGGTTCCCAGGCCAGAGACTGTATAGAACAGATCCTGCCATACGTTGATATTTTTTTTTGTTCGGAGGATACTGCCAAGCTTACATTTTTAAAAGAAGGTTCCATCAGGGATATTATGAAATCCTTTACCAGGGACTATCCAATTTCCATTGTCGCATCTACCCAGCGTATTGTACACAGTCCGAAGATTCACACTTTTGGATCTGTGATCTATAACGCTAAGGACGATGCATATTACGAAGAAAAACCTTATGAAAACATTGAGGTTGTAGACAGAATTGGCAGTGGCGATGCTTATATCTCCGGTGTACTTTATGGACTTTTAGCCCACAGCTTCGACTGCCGGGCTGCTCTTGAATACGGAAATGCTACCAGCTCCACCAAAAATACGATTCCAGGCGATCTTCCATCTTCTGACCTGGCTGAGATAGAACGAATTATTCAGGGACATCATTCCTCCATCCAGACGGAAATGGATCGCTAGAGCGTATTCGAAACACCCTGTTCCGGAAGCCATTTTCCCTTCCAGGCGTACAAGATTACTCCGAGCATGGCAAAGACCCAGGAAACCGGATATCCCCAGAGTACTGTTTCCAGATCCGGATAAAATAAAACCATGATATTTACCCACAACATCCTGATTCCTACCATACTTCCTACCATCAGAAGCATAGATGTTACTGCTTTGCCTGCTCCCCGAAACACGCCTGTCATTACCTGTGCTACGGTCAGTGTTACGTAAAAAGGTGCCACCGTCCGCAGCATCAGGTAACCATTCTGGTTTACCGCTACATCTGATGAAAATACCCGAAGGGGAATTTGCCCGAATAACAATAGCAGTATTGTGACAGCCACGGTGTATGTGAGACCGATCATCAGCGTATTTGCTGCACCTTTTTTCACACGTTCCCGTTTACCGGCGCCTACATTCTGCCCGGTAAAGGTCATTGCCGCCATTCCAAAGCTCATGATTGGAAGTATTACAAAACCATCTATTTTCATATAAGAACTGCAGCCTGCCATTGCATCTGCTCCGAAGCTGTTAATATTCGCCTGAACAACTACATTGGAGAAAGATATAATGGCATTTTGTATACCACTAGGAATTCCCATCATTAACACGCGTTTCAGCATGATTCTGCTGATACCAAGTTTCTTCAGATGCAGGCGGTAGATATCATCATCCCGCATTAAAGCACGAACAACCATAAATGCAGATACAACCTGGGATATAACAGTTGCCCAAGCAGTTCCTGCAACTCCCATATGAAATACCACTACAAAAATAATATCCAGGATAATATTGACTACCGATGAAACACACAAATAATATAAGGGACGTTTTGAATCCCCCACACCTCTTAAAATACCCGCCCCCATATTGTAAAGTATGTTAAATACGGAACCACAGAAGAAAATGCGCAGATATGTGATTGATTTGTCCATGACCTCCTGCGGGGTTCCCATAGCAACTAATATCTGAGGGGATAAAACGACTCCCACTCCGGTCAGAACGATTCCGCCAATGATACTGATGGTAATAGAAGTATGTACGGCCTCCTGCATTCCCTTTTCCGCCCTTGCCCCATAGTACTGGGAGATTACTACTCCGGCACCCGTTGCGATTCCCATAAATAACCCCACAATCAAATTGATTAAAGAATTGCTGGAACCAACTGCTGCAAGCGCTTCTTTCCCAATGAAATTCCCCGCGATGATAGAATCCACTGTATTATATAACTGCTGAAACAGATTCCCAATTAGAAGCGGAATGGAAAACAGAAGAATTCCTTTTATAATTTTTCCCTCTGTCATATCTTGTTTACTGGATTTTATTGCACTTTTCAATTTTCAAACTCCCTTCCCATAAAAAAACTACCGCGTAAGCAGCAGTTTTTCGCCATTTTATCTAGGAAACATTTATCTTTTCACCAAGGTCTTCAGTAGTAAGCAGACCATTTACCAAAATAAAATGCTCCGGCATTCTGCCTTCTGTCATCCATTTCAATTCCAGCCCCAGCAAATCTTTTGTTGTCTTACCCACATTCCCTCCCAGAGATTCTATAGAATAGCGCATTTGACCGGGCTTACAGCAAGGTTCCCCTTTTAAGCGGAGGCATTCTTTGCAGTAATCACAGTTCCCTGCTGAAAGACTTTTACTTCCAGGGTATTTATCTTCCAGGCTGTGCATCATTATTGACAGTTTCTTTTTTTCGCTGCTCAATTCATTCTTTAGGAACCCTTTTAATGTTTCCTGGGTATGGGAACACTTTGTCTCCTCTTCCGGTATGATGATTCTGGTACCAATTACATATAGATAATTAAATTTATTCCAGTAATCCTTCACATCAAAGTCGTATGGGGGACATGACCACTTTTTCCCGTAGTCCGGACAGGCCTTGCAGCATTCTAAAAACTTTTCAATGTCCACATAATCCCTCAGATATTCCTGTACCGTTATCCTGTTGGACAACTGCTCCGTCGTATAATTCATCTTCCATCCTCCCTTTCACTGCTATATCATGGGTGGTTAAATTCCCGGACATTTCCTGCCTGCTATTTTATACCCGGGGATTCCTTACCTGGTTATTTACTTTTCAATTCCTGATAAAGTCGCGCTATAGGAAGTCCCACAACGTTGTTATAATCTCCGTCAATTTTTTTAATATAGATTGCCGCCCGGCCCTGAATACCATAAGCGCCCGCTTTATCCATTGGTTCTCCGGTTGCAATATAAGCTTTGATTTCCTCATCTGTCATTGGGTACATAATTACATCGGTTCTTTCTGAAAACGTTGTAACCTTTCTTGTCCCGGACTGTATTTCAATCAGGGTAACGCCGGTATATACCTGATGAGTATTTCCCTGCAGAGTCTTAAGCATTTCCTCTGCCGCTGTTACATCTTGCGGCTTTCCCAGAATTCTGCCACTAACAGCCACTATGGTATCTGCACCAATGATGACTGTGTCTTCTTCTATCTGTGCTGCCACTGCTTCTGCTTTCATTGCGGAGAGTTCCTCAACAATTTCATCCGGCATGGATTTATCTGTAATCTCATCCGTATCACTTGTAATAACCGTAAACTGATACCCGGCCTGAGCCAGCAGTTCCTTCCGTCTGGGAGAAGCAGATGCCAAAATTATGTTCTTCATAATAACTCCTGTCTGCTGCCCTGCAGCTTAAAAATTAATACCATTCCAGCCCCAGTCCTTAATTCCTTCATAAGTTATATAAGTTCTTTCTGCCGGAATCTGCAATTCCTCTGACAGCAAATTACAAATAGCCTCTGTCATTTTCTCACAGTAATCTCTCTCCACCTGTCCAAAAACTTCCACCTTTACATAAGCTGTGGCTGCCTCCTGATTTCCTTTAAAATACATCTGGCAATTATCCTCCAGATCAACCATCAGCCAGCTTTCCGTCTTTCCCGGAATGATTTCAATAATTTTACCAAACTTACTTTTTAATGTCTCCGACTGCGCCTCTGTCATGGAAACGGATACTCTTGTTTTTATATATGGCATAATAATACCCTCCTTTTCTATACAATAAATCAAGTATGCAATAATCTCATTATATACGATTATCCCTGCACTGCAACAGAAAATCTTTCATTTTTAGGAAAATTTCCTCCCGGTTGTCTTTGGTTACTTCTAAAAGAACCACCTTTTTATGCTGTTTAATCTGATCCAGCCAAGTACCTTCAAATCCTTTTCTCACTACACCGGTAACCGGTGTCTGTAAATTCAGTATCTCCAGTATTTTCTCTTTGAACTTCTCTGCCATGCCCTCGAAACGTCCGCACTCATCCATTATAATACAATCTGCATCTGGCCTGACGCTTCCCAGAATTTCTATACCCAGCCGTTCAATCACCCTGGTTCTTATCCGGGGGATCCCATCCTGAAACTGTACAATCACATTTTCTTCTTTCCATACCTGCGGCCCGGATGCCGGAACCATATACAGTGACCGGTTCTGATCTTCCCGGTTGTCACCAAAACAAGTGATGAATCCACCATATGCCACTCCTGATTCTTCCAATGCACGCCTGATAATCGTCGTTTTCCCTACCTGAATATCTCCTGTTAAAAACAAATGACACCTATTTTCCATGTACACAATACCTCACAGCATCGGGATTGGCATCTTCCAGCTGAATCAATCTCTTTGCATTTTCTACATATTTCATCATTAAATGCGTCAGATACGCCTCATCCAGCGGAAAGTCGGGTATCTCTTCTGCTGAAGATAAACTTTTTCCCTGGCCATGCCAATAAACACGCTGTATATTCCGAAAGGTTATCTGGAGCTGCTTTATATACTGATGCAAAATCACTCTCTTTGGTTCATCGATTTCCCCTGACTGTACTATGAAAATCATCTGTTCCGCTTCCGCAGACATTTTCCACATTATGTCCAGCATTTTACGATAGAAATCCACATTTACTTCTTCAACCGGTTTCGCCAGATACTGTTTCACCTGATCCGCAACCAGGTAAAAATGGGTCAGGGCTTCGCTGGTTACCCCATAATCTATTACACGCTGTGTACTGATATCCAGAATTGACAGATAGGAATTCTGAATCCGGAAAAGTTCCCGGACATTCCCTCTGAATTGTCCTTTTAAACTGGTTGGAAATAAGAAACGGTTGACCAGCAGTACAATGAACACTGCCAATATCAGATAGGCGATACGCAGTTCCACTGCGGTAGCCCCGTTCATCGTAATCGAAGCCATAAAAAGTGCAAAACTGGTAGAGAACACAGCCTGTATACGGGTTCCCGGAGTAGTACAGTACATCAGTGTTACCATCAGTGTTGCAAATATAAAATGCCATACGATACCCGAAAAATAAGATACGGTAAAAAACACAAGAATACAACCCAGGAATGTGCCAATCAATCGGTTCTTAACCCGATAGGCACTATCTTCATACATTGGCTGTATCATTAAAAAAGCATTAAGCGGAATCCAGTAGGCATGATTAATATTCGTCAGCTGACTGATTAAGAAACTAACCATGATTACAATAGACAACCGCAATGCAAATCTTACCTCAAAAGCATCCAGACGCATTTTCTGCCTGTGTTTCTGAAAAATATAAAAATCTTTTGGAAGCTTCCAGGATTTTCGAAAAGAAGGCTTTTCATTTCTGGCTGCACCATCCAGAATGAGCACCAGCAAGTGTAAAAAGTTCCGGAAAAAAATATAGAAAAAACCATCTGTCTGATTCTCACCAACCTCATTTAACAGGTTGCTGGCCTCCTGAATCAGTGTTTCATTATCCTCTTTGTTAAAAGAGTTCTGAACCTTGTCAAGGTAATCTGCCAGCCGGCAGAGGATTCCATCATACTCTTCCCGGTGTTTCCCGCATTCCTCTTCATAATTTGAAATAAAATACGCCGACCTCTGGAATAAAAGGGCAAACATATAATGCAGTTTGCTCTCCCCCTGCATTTCAAATGCCAATTGCCGCCCATCGTATGCGAGCTTATGCAAGGAACTCTGAATATCCAATATTTCCTTCTGCATATGTTCATCCTGGCTTCCTTTGGTTATCAATCGAAACTGACATGCCAGCAGGTCCATGCCCTTTCTCGCTGCCCGGTAATCCTGCGGCCTTCGGTGAAGCAAAGAATAGAGAGCCAGTGCCCCGCTTAAAACGGTCAATGAGTAAAGCATTACCCCAAGTAATGGCAGGATTCCGTCCCAGCCTACCGGTGCCAGCTGTAAAAATACAAATGCCATGGCATATGTAAAATATCCCTTCTGGTTAAACTGTGTCGTCTGGAGATAAACGAGAAGAAAGGGTACTACAAAATTCAATATGATACACAGGGGTATATTTAAGGTCGCAAAAAATGCCAGGATACACAGAAGAAACATCTCCAAAACAAGCCCGCATACGCCCCTTATTGAAAAATTCTTTTGCCGCCGGATCTGAAACGCAGTAGTCAGAAAAGACACAATAATGGAATATCTCGTTCCAAATAAAAAGATAACGGAATAAAAAAGAAATAAAAAAAATAAGATAACAGGCAGAGCTGTATCCCATTTTTTCTTAAACAAAAAAATATTATTTTTCATTGCTGAAAACATTATAATCACTCCACTTCAAATACTTATTATACTCCTGTATTTGAAAAAGCGCTATAGGGAATATGCTTAAGCAAAGGGTTGATCTAATCTGTTTTCATACGCATTATTTTCCCGAAGCATCTTATTCCACATGATATGATCTACTCCGGTTTTACAAAGAAACTGATAAAATCTGCATTGAGATTTCGTAAGCTTATAGGGTTTTGCCAATTTTTGTACTGTTTCTTTGTGTAATGTTCCTGTCTCCTGGAAATAACTTCCCAGCTTTTCCAGATTCTTAAATAATTTGCGATTCATAAAATCAGGCACCATGGACGTACCTGCCGCACCACATCTGGCTGCAGTTCCAAGATATTTCATATGCAGCCTTTTCGCCTGTTGTTTCATACAGCGTCTGGCATAATCAGCATGGGCTGAACCTGCAAATCCCATTTGTACGATGCATCCCAGAGATTTATTCTCTGTATTCTGTACATTTAGTTTCTCAAATAGTTTCATTACCGGTCCCGGCATTGCATGTACATAAAGGGGCATTAAAATCAAGACCGTGTCAAATTTTTTTATTTTCTCTGCAATTACTTCCGGATTTTTTTTTTGTATGCAGCTCACCATGGGTATTTCTTTCATGCCCTTTACGAACTGCGTTATAAATATTCCTGTATTTCCTTTTTCTCCATGAGGAGAACCATTTATAATGAGAAGTTTCATCTTATCTGCCCTCCTTATATTCGGAAATCGTGCCAATACATTTAATTTTCCAGTGAAATTGGACGCAGACTCTTTTGAAATATTCAATGAACAGCTTCCGAGCCTCATTTGATGTAAACGTATCCTGATAATAGATTTCTATTACAGGCGTTTTATCATATCTGGCAACATGCATTGCTTCGCCGGAAGTATATTCAATATAAGGAAGAACGGAAACTATCATACGGTCCAGCAGCGATTTCAAATTGCCGCTGGCAAAACCGCAGGACTCTTTTAACAAAAAAACTGCCCGGTCTGCTCTAAAAAAAGCATGATAAAAATCATCCAGATCCTTTTGTACACATCTTCCCGGGGTTTTCAGCCAGCAGGCCCAGCAGCCAAGGCAATCCCTGATCATAACCCTGTTAAGATCCAGTATATAGGTGTCTGATTCCTTTCCCTTTGCCGGTGTGTGGAAATCATCCCACTCCTGGCAATCTTTAATTATAACTGTTTTCATTGTATTTTCACCTGAGCTCATCTGAGCTTTCCAATCTTAATGATACAGTTACTATAATGCTGGTGGTTACCACCAGGTCAATACTTTATAAATTTATAATTGTATTAATTCATGGTTTTATGAATTTATGTTTTATGAATTTATCGGAATCCAGCACTCATAATAATTTCTGGGATTCAGACTTCCCACAACACAGATTCTCGTCCTGATATATACAACCCCTTTCATCTCCAGTTGATTCTCACAAGCCCATCCATTAACCAAATGATACATTCTTCCCATGGTATCATAATCATCCATACCTGATTCTACCACTGTATAAATGCTCTTTCCGGATATCAGGTATTGTTTCTCAGGGTCCTTTTTCCCCTCTGCCGGTTTTATAATCCTCATTTTGGATTCTTTGTATCCATTTTCATCAAAAGTAACTTCCCTGATCATATTGCTGATAATATCTTCTCTTTTTAAATCAATATTTGGAACTACATGCTCCGTATAATCGGAAAATGCAGACATGTAATCAATCGAATCCACAATTTCGTATAAAGGCAGTTCACAAATGCCGTATTGATGAAGATGTCCGGATAAATTCTTTATAAACAACTGATCCTGTGCCAACCGTTCTTCCATTAACTTCAAGCGCTCTATCTCTTCTTTTAGCTGACATTGCTTCCTGGAAAAAATCTCATGAACCTGTGAAATATCATCCTGATTAATCAGTTCCTTAATCTCTCCGATGGCAAAGCCATGTTTCTTGTAATAATCAATAGCCATCAAGCGGAAAATATCCAGGATCGTAAATTCCCGATAACTGCTTTTTCTGTCTTTATTAGGACAGATCAGCCCCTGTTTTTCATAATACCGAAGTGTCTCTCTCGTGATTCCCAGGCTGTTATAGAGTACTCCCGGGTTATAAACATGGCCGATCCGTTCCATTTCGGGCTGGTCAATTGCAGTAAAACTTTGCTCGATCAATTTTTTTCTGTCCATGAATACCTCCTGTGACGATTCCAATAGGTCAATGATATTACTACTGTATCACAGGTTATCCCTAATTCCAAGACATGGTGTCATTTACTTATATACACTCTTTCATCACTTCATAGCTTCCATTTCGCAGAATTTTGTCCAAATATCCTGCCACGGCATCTTCAAACCCTTTGATATCCGTCAGATCTTCACCCCAGAATTTCGTATTTCTGCAAACTGCATTTGCCAGCATTTTTGCGTTGTCGTTACGATGTTCATAAAAGAACTCCAGTACTTCCCTGTCATCCCGGATCAGATATCTGTCTTCTCCTCTGACTGCTTCCAAACCATTTTCGGTCAGATGACTGCCACGATAGAACGCGATGTAAAATGCGAAGGATGCTGTAATGCATACAGGCAGCTTCCCGAACTTTTCTACATATCCTTTCAGGGATGGCATGACTCTGGCCTTCCACTTGGATGTAGAGTTCAGGGATATATCCAGAAGTGCATGGTCCACAAAAGGATTATTAAATCTTTCTGTTACAGCTGCTGCAAATTCTTCCAGTTCTTTTTGTGGAAGTGATAACGTTGGTATAATTTCATCATAAATAGTCTGATTCATAAATTTACAAATGGTCGGGTCATTCATACAATCCCGTACAATATTCTGTCCTGCCAGGTATGCCCCCAGAACCATTGAAGTATGAGCACCGTTTAAGATACGCACTTTACGCTGTTTGTATGGTTTATGGTCATCGCAGATAATGACGGGAAGCCCTGCCTTTTCAAATGGGAGTTCTTCTTTCAGGCTCTGTGGCCCTTCAATGACCCAGAAACCAAATACTTCTCCCGTGTCGATTAAGTTATCTTCATAGCCCATTTCTTCACACAGCGCCTGTGCTTCATTTTTGGGATAACCAGTTACGATACGGTCTACCAATGTGGAACAGAATATGTTTTCAGACTTGATCCACTGGGTAAATGTTTCCCCAAGATTCCACTGGTCTGCATACTGAAGGACGCACTTCTCCAGTTCTTTTCCGTTATTATCAATCAATTCACAAGATAAGATGATGAAACCTTTTCCTTTTTCCGTCCCGTAATTCAGAAAACGCTGGTATAAGAACTGTGTTAGCTTTCCCGGATAGCTGGATGCGGGACTGTCGGTAAACCGGCAGGCCGGATCATAGACGATCCCTGCTTCTGTAGTGTTGCATGTGATAAAGCGCAGATCAGGATTCTTGGCACATTCCAGTACCGCATCAAACTCTTCATAGGAATTCAGACATCTGCTGACACAGGAAATCACTCTTTTATCATTTACTTTCTGACCATTTTCAAATCCACGCAGAAACAGGGTGTATAATCCTTCCTGCTCATTTATTCTTTCCGAAAGCCATGGAGATGAAATTGGTTGGCAAAGCACTACTTTTGACTGAAACCCTGCTTTTTCATTCATCATATCAATCCAGTAATCCACAAATGCACGCATAAAATTGCCTTCGCCAAATTGTAAAACTCTTTCCGGCGCCTGCTCCAGCAGATACCCCTCATACCCCTGTTCTTTTAGTACCTCATAGCTTAATTTTTTCATATTTTATATCCAACCCTTCCTAATTATAATTAAATAAACATGCTATTTATAACTGAATACACATCTATTTTGCTTACGTTGTATCTGTACTGCCGGTTCATCCTGCTTATCATTACAGGGTAACACCCTGTTTAAATATTGCCATATCGTGAAATCCTGCTTTTTCCGCCTTTACCTGTTTTCCGGAAGCTACATCCAATACATAGCAGAATAATTCTTCAGCCATTTCATCCAATGTCTTCCCTTCTGCCAATTTGCCGCAGTTAAAGTCGATCCAGTTGTCCTTTCTGGTACTCAGATCTGTGTTGCTTGATATTTTTACCGTCGGTACCGGCGATGCAAACGGAGTTCCTCTACCGGTAGTAAACAGAACAATGTGCGCGCCGCCTGCCGCCAGTGCCGTAGACGCTACCAGATCATTTCCCGGAGCACTGAGCAGGTTCAGCCCTTTTTCTTCTACTGTCTCACCATATGCCAGAACTCCCGTAACCGCTGCTTTTCCACTCTTTTGTGTACAGCCCAGGGATTTATCTTCTAAAGTGGAAATTCCTCCTTTTTTATTTCCCGGAGAAGGATTTTCATAAATTGTCTGATTGTGGCTGGTGAAATAATTCTTAAAGTCATTGATCAGATCTACTGTCTGATGAAATAACTGCTGATTCTTACAGCGGTTCATCAGAAGTGTTTCCGCACCGAACATCTCCGGCACCTCTGTTAAGATCGTGGTTCCTCCTTTTGCAATCAGCATATCGGAAAAAGCCCCAACTACCGGATTTGCTGTAATTCCGGACAAGCCATCCGAACCACCGCATTTCATACCTATGACCAGTTCCCCGGCATCTATTTTTTCTCTGCTGTCACGTCCGGCATATTCTGCTATTTCTTCTATTAATGACAGCGACTCCTGGATTTCATCTTCACAGTCCTGAGCCACCAGAAACCGCACTCTGTCCTCATCAAAATCTCCGATATATTTCTTCAGTTCATCAATATTGGAATTTTCGCATCCAAGTCCAAGAACCAGGACCCCACCTGCATTTGGATGATTAACCAGATCAGCCAGAATTTTTCTGGTGTTTTCCTGATCTTCTCCCATTTGGGAACAGCCGTAAGGGTGCGGAAAAGCAGCAACCGCATCAATGGTTCCCTGTACATATTTCTGGGCTTTTTGTTCAATTGCATTCGCCACATTATTTACACAGCCTACCGTTGGGATAATCCAGATTTCATTTCTGATTCCAACTTTTCCGTTTTTCCGCCTATACCCCTCAAAACTGGCACCTGTTCCGACCGGCATATCTGTTGGTACTTTTTCATAGGTATATTCCAGCAGTTCACCCAGCCCGGTCTGAATGTTATGAGTATGTACCCAGGCGCCCGCTTCAATTGCATCCTTTGCTATACCAATTGGACTTCCATACTTTATCACCCTGCTGCCTTTGCTCATCTGTTTCAGTGCAAATTTATGACCTTGCATGATATCCTCATTTAGAATCACTTCTACCCCATCTATGATGCAAGCCATCCCTTTCTTCAGGGGTTTTAATGCAACAGCTACCGTGTCACTCTGATGAATTCTGATATAATCCTGCATAATACCTTCCTTTCCTTCACTGTTTCTGACTTTTCTTATTCTTCATCCTAATTCCATGTCTTAATTATGTAAGTACTTACATTTAACTTACATCAAATAAACTTTTGTGTCAACAAGATTTTTTATTTTTCAAAATATATCTTGATTTTATAGTATTAAACTATTATAATGACTTTAATTCCATTTTGTAAGTATTTACATTATTCTCAGGAAATCGAGGTAGCCCAGATGAACATCTATGATATTTCAAAAAAAGCCGGTGTATCCATTGCTACCGTATCCCGCGTGTTAAATGGAAACGAGAAAGTCAGTGCAAATACCCGTCAAAAAGTCTTAAGAGTAATGGAAGAGGAAAGTTACAGTCCAAATGCCTTTGCAAGGGGGCTGGGTCTCAATACCATGAAAACTATTGGTATTCTCTGTGCAGATTCTTCTGATGCCTATCTTGCAAGTGCCGTTTATTATCTGGAACAGGAACTTCGGCGTTTCGGCTATGATGCACTGCTGTGCTGCACCGGATATGACCTGGATCAGAAAAAGAAATATCTTGAGATATTGCTTTCCAAGCGGGTAGATGCCATTATTTTAGCAGGCTCTACTTTTGTAGAACAGGCAGATAAAAACAATGAATATCTCCGCTTTGCTGCCAGAAAAGTCCCGCTTATTCTGCTAAACGGACATTTAGATGCTCCCGGAATTTACAGTTCCCTCTGTGACGATACCGCAGCAGTTGCGGGTGCCACAGAGAGGTTCCTGGTCAGCGGAAGGAATAAGCTGCTCTTTCTCTACCGGTCCCAATCTTACAGTGGACGTCGAAAGCTGGCGGGTTTTCTAAGCGCACATAACAAAAGAAACATACACGTGGAAAATTCACAAATGATCTGCTTTAACGGTTCCATACAGGATATCAAAGAACGGCTGCTCACTCATTATGCAAACTGTTTTCCATTTAACGCCGTAATCACCTCCGATGATGAACTTGCTATCGGCGTGCTGAAATTTGCTAAAGCTGCAGGACTTTCCATTCCCCGGGATCTGTCTATCATTGGATATAACAATTCAAAAATTGGAATCTGCTGTGATCCGGAACTGACTACGATTGACAATAAACTGGAGTTTTCTTGCAATCATGCGGTCTCTGTTTTAATGAGCGTTTTAGATGGCAAGAAAGTACCTGCTAAAACGGTCATTACCGCTGAAATCATTTTGCGGCAATCCACAGATGATCACTTTTAATTCAAACCCTTAAGGAGGATTTTAACTATGAAACAATTTATGGACAAAGAATTTTTACTTTCAACACCCACTGCCAGCAGGCTTTTTCATGAATATGCAGATACTTGTCCTGTGCTGGATTATCATTGCCACATTAACCCCAGGGAAATAGCAGAAGATAAACAATTTTCCAACATAACAGAAGTATGGCTGGGCGGAGATCATTATAAGTGGCGCCAAATGCGTTCCAATGGAATTGATGAATACTACATAACAGGCGACGCATCTCCCCGGGAAAAATTCCAGAAGTGGGCGGAAACGTTGGAAAAAGCAATTGGCAATCCCCTTTACCACTGGAGTCATCTGGAACTTCAGCGCTATTTCGGATATACCGGCATCTTAAACCGGGATACGGCAGAAGAAGTCTGGAATCTCTGCAATCAGAAATTACAGGATCCTTCTATGTCCGTCCGTAATATTATTAAAATGTCGAATGTAACTCTGATCTGTACAACGGATGATCCCATTGATACACTGGAATGGCATAAGATGATCAAAGAAGACAGCAGTTTTGATGTTGCAGTCCTTCCGGCATGGCGCCCGGATAAGGCTATGAACATAGAAAAAGCAGACTTTACAGAATATCTTGCTAAACTTGCAACAGCAAGCGGCACACAAATTAAAGATTTTGCTTCCCTGAAGGATGCGCTCAGAAACCGGATGGATTTCTTCCATAATAATGGCTGTCTGGTATCTGACCACGCTTTGGAATTTGTTTACTACAGCCCGGCTGATGAATCCGAGATAGAAGCCATCCTGAAAAAGAGACTTTCCGGAAATACCGTTACAAGAGAGGAAGAATTAAAGTTTAAAACGGCATTTATGCTTTTTGCAGGACGGGAATATCATCGCCTTGGGTGGGCTATGCAATTGCATTTTGGATGCAAAAGAGATAACAACTCCTTAAGCTTTCGCAAGCTTGGACCGGATACCGGATATGACTGCATTAACAACTATGCTCCTTCTGCTTTGGCTGCGGATTACCTTAATGCCCTCATCTGCACAGACCAGCTTCCAAAAACGATCCTGTACTCCCTGAATCCTAATGATAATGCCTATATTGACGCTATCCTGGGATGCTTTCAGGATTCTTGTGCTATTGGGAAAATGCAGCATGGCAGTGCATGGTGGTTCAATGAT
Organism: Robinsoniella sp. RHS; assembly: GCF_001029355.1. NCBI lineage: Bacteria > Bacillati > Bacillota > Clostridia > Lachnospirales > Lachnospiraceae > Robinsoniella > Robinsoniella sp. RHS. The sequence goes on along the minus strand of NZ_JNGB01000056.1, from coordinate 32,938 downwards.
CACAAACAGGGCATGACCGACCAGATGATTTCCCTTGCAAATCTTGGATTGTTAAGCAACTTTATTGGGATGCTTACGGATTCCCGCAGCTTTTTATCCTACACCCGTCATGAATATTTCCGCCGCATCCTGTGTGATCTGATTGGAGGCTGGGTAGAAAATGGAGAATATCCGGAAGATTATCAGGCATTAGAAGAAATCATTAAGGGGATTTCATATAATAATGCCGTACGGTATTTTGGATTTGATTTAGAAAATACACAGGAATCATAACTTAATTCACAGAAATTTTCCCGGGCGGCGAACAAAATCATTTGACTTAAAGTATGCTTTAAGTATTATAATTTATTTAACACAGCTTCTGTGCCCGCCTGGCAAATCATAATTCTGGTGCGCATCTGGAAGCAATAACGTTATCAGGAGGTAATCTATGGGAAAATCCAAGGTATATTTTACAAACTTACATACCAGAAACAATGACAATCTACAGCAAAAACTTGCACGTCTGATTAAAAAGGCAGGCATTGGCGATATTGATTTTAACAAAAAATATGCGGCAATTAAAATTCATTTCGGCGAGCCGGGGAATCTGGCTTATCTACGTCCAAACTACGCAAAGACCGTAGTGGATGTGATTAAGGAACTGGGTGGTAAACCGTTTCTCACAGACTGCAATACCCTTTATGTGGGGGGACGCAAAAATGCCCTGGACCATATCCAGAGCGCTTATGAAAACGGATTTTCTCCTTTTTCCACCGGATGCCATATCTTAATCGGTGACGGATTAAAGGGAACAGACGAGACCCTGGTTCCTGTAGAGGGCGGCGAATATGTGAAGGAAGCAAAAATCGGGCATGCTATTATGGATGCGGATATTTTCATCACACTGACACATTTTAAAGGCCATGAAGCTACCGGCTTCGGCGGAACTTTGAAAAATATAGGGATGGGATGCGGATCCCGTGCCGGTAAAATGGAAATGCACAGTGCCGGCAAACCATTTATTAAAACAGATGAATGTATCGGATGCGGCATGTGCAGCAAGATCTGTGCTCACGATGCAGCCGTTGTCACAGATAAAAAGGCTTCCATTAACCATGATAAATGTGTAGGATGCGGCAGATGTATCGGTGTCTGTCCCCAGGATGCCGTTAAAGCAGCCTCAGATGAATCCAACGATATTTTAAACCGTAAAATCGCAGAATACAGTAAAGCAGTGGTAAGCAAAAGACCGCAGTTCCACATCAGTCTTGTCATGGATGTTTCACCGTATTGTGACTGTCACGGCGAAAATGACATACCAATCGTTCCGGACGTGGGCATGTTCGCTTCTTTTGATCCGGTTGCACTGGATGTTGCATGCGCAGATGCAGTAAATAAACAGCCTGTAATTCCCGGAAGCCTTTTGGATAAGAGCACAGACCACTCTCATGACCACTTTCATGCCGTTAGCCCGGATACTGACTGGAAAGTTGGTATTGAGCATGCCGTTAAGATTGGGCTTGGGAATAAAGAATATGAATTAATTGAATTAAAATAAAAGCAGGCACAGGGTATGATAAGTGCCCCCATTGCACCAACGACAGATATCAGGATTTAAGCAGCAAGATAAATTAGAAATATGACACCCTGTTCCAGTCTGTCAAAGCGCTGTTCTCTCGGGAAAACAGCGCTTTTATTTATTTACATAATTTATTATCTAATCCACCATATGATCCCCATTCCAATCAGCACAATGCCCAGAATCCTGCCTATAAGAATACTCTTCTTTACGCCTGTCAGCTGTATCGTCTGAGGCGTACAGAAGGGAAACAGGGTTATGGCTGCCCCCAGAATTACAATCATCAGGCAGACGACCCATTCCCCCAGAATAAACGATGCAAAAGTACAAAGGATCATAGGTACAAATATCAATACCAGAAACAGTTTTTCATACTTCTTCGCAAAGCTTAGAAAATTTTCGCAATCCTCTTTACACTTTTCACCACAAAAAGTACAGGTTAGTCCATCTATTTTTTCAATAACAGCATTTTCTATCCCTTCGGGAATTTTTTTATTGCAGTACATACACTTCATAGTTCAAACCACTCCTTTTTCAAAGAACTTTTCCGTTATGTACTTAGAATAGCTCATACTTCCGCTGATTGCAATCCCCTGTTTACTTTTGAGTTGGTGTGGTAGCAGGATTCATCTGGATTCTGTCTGATTCACTGACACCGCCACATCCAAATGGTACAAATGAATACCTCTGTGTCCATGTAGTCTCCTGGGTGATATCGGGATTAACAATCTTATCCTCATATCCATAAATTCCTTTAAAGGTATTTGGTCCAACATAATTATTCTCACCCTTCATGTGATGATGGGGTCCAAGCAGATTCCGGTTCGTTCCAAGAAGCAGTACTTCTACCTGATTCTCTCCATCCACTAGCATCTCTGTAAGATCTGTCTCATAGGGTTCCATATATAGCAGTTTGTCTTTGCCATTGCAGCTGACTTTTACTGCTGCAGCGTCTACCCTGTTCAGACAAATCCACTGATGCATACCTGCTTTCTTTTTAATGGTTGTTCTGAACTTAAGATTTCCCCTGTAAAACCACAGACCCTGGGGGGTCACATCTGCGCTTCCATTTAATTTTCGGTAGTCTGACAGTATAAATCTTTCCGGGTCTGCGGTCCAATGTGTTGCTTGTCGCCAGTACCGTCCCAGGATATCTACTGAAAAATCTCCTTTTATATATATCGCCTCCGGTTCCACGGGATAATAAAAACGATTTACTTCTGTCTCAAACAGCCCTTCTACATCCTTTATATTATTCCCGGGCAAATAATATCTCAGAGTAATGGTATTCCAGCCCTCTGTCACATATTCGCCCAGTTCATATTCGTGGATTTTACGGTCCAGATACCAGCCTCCCCGACAGCTTGTAATGGATGCTTCATTACACCAGATACCGGTACAATCATCATCCTCTAAAGCTGCTATAAGTGGTGACTTGTTGCTTCTTCCATCAAAAAATCGATATTTGATATAGATCTCCCGGGCGTTTTCTCTGTTAATATGCTGATACAGCAGCGGATGCATTTGTACCACCTGCATCTCTTCGGAATAATGCTGTCCATCCAAGGAAAAGGACGCATAGTCCAGTGTCAGGGTATTCTCTCTGTCAGGTTCCCAGGTACCATCCAGCCGGTTCATAGATATTTCCTGATCTTCCTGACAGCTGCCTATTCCATCCTGTAATTCCATCAATACTGATTGATACCCGCAAAGCTTCAGTGATACCAGCGTCTCATCTTCTCCCCGGACAACAGCAAGCTGAGTTTTCTCTCCCGTTTCCGGATTCACTGTAAATGCGCTGCACTGACCTGCAACCTGTACGGTCAGTTCCCTGCAGCTGTCAACATATCGGTTCCACACATATACATAATCAGAAACATCCCGTTTTACAGCCACATGGAGACCATGGGCAAGATAGAAACCATTCTTCTCCAATACGGCTATCTTACGCTTATAATGAAGGGCTGCAAAACATTTCTGCCAAAAATTTCTGCTGTTCTGAATGACATGGCACTCATGTATCCAACTGCCTTCCCCCTGTAATCCCGGAACCTGGCTGGTAAATAAGACAGTCCCACCGTTTTCATGAAATTTCTGAAGAAGTTTCCAGGTATATTCCTCTAAGATTTCTGCCTTTGGAACAATCACATATCGATATGCACAATTTCCGATTAAAAATCTGTCACCTTCTACACTTCCACAGTCATGGATTACCTCTTCATCTCCCAGGTCAAATCCCACCTGTATATCAAGCAGATTCTCCAAAAGTTTTCGATAAGAGGCTGCATATTCTTCCTCAATGGCGTTTTGTTTCCCGTGATATAAATACATGGTTTTCAGCGGTGTGAGTACCACCAAATCTTCTGCCCATATCCCCTTTCCCATATAGGCACCAATCCCCTCCATCCACTTTGCCACGTGATAAAATTCCTCCCACCATGGTTCCTGGTAAGAGTAAAATGCTGGATAATCCCTTTTTCGGATTCCTTTGATAGAATGAGGACCAATATGCAGAACCGGAACATTAATTCCTGCCGCTGCCTGCCAGCCCCAGATATGACACATCTGCTCAAAGCTAATATTCCATCCTGCACAGCCAAAAGTTTCAGAAAGTACTTTTTTTCTGCCATACTGCTTTGCTGCACTGGTTACCTGTTTTGTCAGAAGAACAGGTGTAATCCGCCTCCCTAAATGGTCAATCCCAGGCATCTGCATGTATTTATATTTCGGCATGACCCCTGCTGTACTGCTCATCTGATGTATAAAGCTGTCTTCCCCTGGAAAATGCCCGGTAAATATAACTCCATTTTTTTCACACCAGTCATAGATCTGACCTGCAAAATTCTGCTGCATCATCTCCTGTACGGTATCCCAGTAATCTTTTCTGTATTGGTCCGTAAAATCTGTATTCTCTTCAAAAAGATACATATTCCTTAAGAAGGAATACCCATTGCGCTTCTGGAAATATGCTTCCAGCTCCTCACTGTAAGGCAGTCCCTGAAAACTATACTGTGGCTCGTCTGTAAAGAATCCGGGAACAACCGTTCCAAAATACTCTCCCAGTTCCTTTTTATATCGTTCATGTGTTACCTCTATGAACTTTTTTGTCACTTTCTCAGACAGTAGATCTACATAGTCAGGTTCTGTCATATAACAGAAGAACAACTCACTTTCCGATTCTTCTGCCGGTTCATAACCCTCTTTTGTTTTACGGAAGGATGCAAGGAAATGACTTTTCACAACCTCTTCTCTATTTCTTGTTGCTGCTAAATACTTTGCCTGGTATATGACGCCGCATCCATTGACAAGTCCCCCGGCAAATCCGCTGGGCCAACCATCCTCATCATAAATCCAGGCTTCCATCTGTAGCTGCTTTGCTTTTTCAGCTGCTGTACGGCAGGCATGGAACCATTCGTCAGATAGATATGGTGTAATAAGACCCGCTCGGGAATGCATAAAAAATCCTTTTAGACCCTGATCATAAAACTCCTGGATTCTCTGGCAGATGCTTTCATCATCCATTTCCTCATTCCATGCCCAGAAGCTTAAGGGAGCATAAGCGTTTAAATCCAGTTCCGGTAATTGTTGTCGTTCCATTTTTTTCCTCCTTGTGTGTCTTATTCCTTAACTGCTCCGCCGGTGAGCCCTGCCACAATCTGATTTGAGAACAGGAAGTAAAGCACCACTACAGGAACAAGGGTAATTACAACGGCGGCAAATGCATAATTCCAGTTTTTCAGAAAACTCTCCATATATTTATAAACACCCAGGGTAAGCGTTCTCACATTTGCCTTACCCAAAAATACCAGCGGCATATAAAAATCGTTCCAAATCGTAACCGAGTTAATTAGTGCAATGGTTGCCAGCACTGGTTTACAAATCGGCAGTATAATTCTCCAATAGATTGTAAATTCTCCTGCTCCGTCCAGTCTGGCTGACTCCTCCAATGCCTCCGGTATGGTGCTGAAAAATTTGGAAAAGACAAACACGGGAAAGGACATTCCTGCACCGTACAGCAATATTAATCCCAACAGATTATTTAAGAGACCAAGACTTCGCAAAATAATAAACAGTGGAAGAAGCCCCAGTTGTATAGGAAACATCAGGCCAAGCATAAAATAAGTCTGTACTGCACCTTTCATTTTAAATTTATAACGTGAAAGACCGTATGCGGTCATAGAAGCCAGAAAAATTAATAGGGAAATTCCACCCACAGTTAATATGATACTATTCATGAAATATCTCAAAAAATGATCCTGCGTCAATACCCTTTTGAAGCTATCCAACGTAAATTCCGCAGGTATACCAAAAGTATTTTTAATCAGTTCCCCTTTTGACTTAAAAGAATTTAATACTGTAATTCCAATAACTAAAATTGTGCTTAATGTTACAATAAAGAGCATTACGGAAAAGATGCCTCTGACCGTTTTTTCTCCTGCTGACCGGATAATTTTCTTTTCTTTATTCATTTTCCACCTCCTAATACTCGTATTCTACTTTAGACAGCAGCCTATTCTGAATCATGGATACTGTGAAAATGATGAAGAACATGACCACACTGATTGCTGATCCAAATCCCATATTCGACTGACCATTCAATGCACTGCCGAAGGTGTAACGGTAAAATACCATATTTACAAAATCCAGGGAATTATTTACTCCTCCGGTAGCACCTCCCAGGATATATGGAAGGTCAAAAATACCCAGTGCCCAGATTGTACTCATTATGATATTCGTAGCACAGGACGGAATGGACAGTGGTATTACAATTTTATACAGACGCTGCCAGTCATTACATCCATCAATCATGCTTGCCTCAATAACAGAGTCCGGAATATCCTGCATGTTCGCATAGAATATCATCATACCGGTACCGATCCCCTGCCACATAATTACAATTACCATCAAGGTAAACGCAAGTTTGGGGTTGCCAAACCAACTGCTTTTTTCAAGCCCCACAGAAGTCAGCATTTTATTCATAAAGCCGATATTAGGATCAAATAGTATAGTAGCAAAGAAACTGACTATGGTTGTACTGATTACATAGGGAAGAAACAGCATGAAACGATAGTATTTATGGCCTTTGATTTTAATGTATAAAAGATATGCAAGTCCAAACTGGATGGGTGTTATAATAACCAGAACTACAACCATATATTTGATATTATTTTTCAGAGCGTGAAAGAAAGTAGGTGAAATCCGGGAGTCCGTAAGAAGTACCCGAAAGTTTTCCAGTCCGGTAAACTTCATTTCCCCTAGCCCTGACCATTCATGTAAGCTGATAAACATAGCAAAAAATATTGGTACAATGATGAATACCGTATACATAATAAATCCCGGGGCTATGAATCCAATATACGGTCTTTTTTTCCTAATTTTATTCTTCATATTTATACCCATTGCATATTACAGGCTTACCTGCAATACTGCCACAAAAAACAGGTGAAAGAATCACAGTGTGGCTGCCTTTCCGTTTTTAAATTTTCTTTCACCGTTCCTCCTAAAAAGGATGCCCAAAGAATGATTCTTGGACATCCTCGAGAGCGTGTTGCAAATTGCTTTCTGACCGCTGCGCGTCACAGTTTGTGGGAGCTTTGTCCCGAAGGAAGGGCACGCAGCGGGCTACGTAACCTGAATCGGGGACAAATATGCCGCAAAGCGGGGCGCTTTTTAAGTGATATTACTGCATGACTTCTCCAAGATTATCCAACAATTCCTGGACCGTCATAGCTTTCGATGCTACTTTTACGGAATCTTCCTCCCATACACTGGTAGCAGATGCACCCTCTTTATTATATTTTGACAAATTTGACTGCCAACTGGTAAACGTTTCATCACAATCAGAAATTTCTTTAGCCACTTCATTAGAAGATTCAATTTTAGGGCTTCCGGAAACACTTCCCAGGGTTTGTACCCAATTGGTCTGCGCTTCCAGAGTAGCACAGTAGTTTAAGAATGCCATTGCGGCCTCTTTATTTTCTGTGCCGCTGTATGCAGAGAATCCATTAGCAAAGGTTCCTACCATACCTGAGGTGCCTTCTTCACTTGGAATCTGGAATGCTCCCAGATTTAAATCCGGATTATTTTCCTGAAAAGACGTGGTACTCCAGGAGCCTCCCACAAACATTGCTGCTTCTCCCGTAGTAAATGCCAGACTGGAACCATCATCATCTACTCCCAGCCATCCGTCTCCAAAATAGCCCTTGTCTGCCCATTCAAGCATTTTATTCAGAATATTCCCGAACCGTTCATCATTTGCTTTTGAACTGTAATCAGCTAATCCTCTGGTGTATTCCGGTTCTAAAGCAGATCCCATTGGCTCTACAAAAAACAGGAGCGGCCAACTTGTCATACCGGATAAGGAAATTGGGATTTTACCGCCCTCATCCAGGGCAGCCAGCAATTTTTCATATTCGCTGAATGTTTTCGGTACCTCTAAGCCAAGTTCATTGAAGATATCCTTATTGTAATAACAGGTTCTGGTATCAAATGTCATCCACGGTACGGAATAACGCTTACCGCCTATGGTTGCCAGGCCATAAGAAGATTCCTCCAGATCACCCATGTCAACAGCATCTGTAATATCCATAATTGCTCCCTGGGACACATATTCTGCCATCTGGGCCGTAGCTGTTCCATTTGTCCAGAAAATATCCGGTGCCTCACCTGCCTGAATTGACGTAGCCAGCAGGCTGTAATACTGATCGCTGGGTTTCACCTCATATTCTACCTCAACATCCGGATACTTCTCATTAAAGCCCTCAATCAACTGGTCTAAGGCATTTTCAAAATCCGTACTGTGTTCCCAGATAATAAGCTTCCCTGAAATATCAGCTCCTGCACTTTTCTCTGTATCTGCACTTTGTCCTGTTTCCGTATTCGCCTCTGTTTCTGTTCCTTTCTCTGTCTGTCCCTGTTCCACTGTTTCTGCTGCCAAAGTCTCCTTAGCAGTCTCCTGTACTTTTTCTGTTTCACCCTTACCGCAACCACCAAGCATGGTTCCAATCAGCGCTGCACTGAGCAGTCCGCATAAAATTTTTCTGTACTTCATTTTCTATCCCTCCATTTTTTTGTGCTCCGGAACTTTTGATAATTCTATTATAAATTTTTATACAAAATAAGACAATGAACATTCTTTTTCAAAAAGTTCATTGTCTTATCCCTCTTTTAACACAGCTGTTTATTTTCGTACAAAAAATTCACAATCTCACACAGGATTCACTTTTTTAAACCATTTCTGTATTCACGGATCGTAATACCCGTAATTTTCTTGAACAAACGGATCATATAATTCACATTATGAAACCCGGTAAGCTCCGAAATTGCCTCCAGAGAATAGGATCCGCTATGAAGATACTCTTTAACTTCTCCTATTCGTTTCTCATTGATATAGTTTATAAAGGTAGTGCCTGTATACTTTTTAAACATCTGGCAGAAATAGTTAACACTCATATAAAACCGCCCTGACACCTCAGCCAGCGTCAGCTGCTCTTTAAAATGTTCATCGATATATCTTAAAACTTTAGGAAAATCATCTGATTGATCCAATTTTTTTAAAATTGCTGTTATAAATCTGCCTATATGATCTATGGTAATATTCTTAAGAACCTTCATGCTGTATACGTCATATAATTCCTGATAGCTTAGATCATATTCCATGAATGCCTCTTTTTCCCCTTCCAAATGATAAAATTTTATCACATCACTTAACAAAACATGGAAGCTTTTCAGTATTGTTTCCTTTATACTCTCCGGCAATACTTTACGTATCCTGCACTGTACCAGATAGTCTTCCAGTTGTTCAATGAACCTTCTCATCCCATCCTCACTTATCAGACTTTCTATATCCAGCTGCAGATCCAGATAGCACTTCTCTGATGGAATATCTGCAAATATTTCCCGTTTATCATAGAAACGGTATTCAAGATTTTTAAGCGCTGTCTCATAATTTTCCTTCATCTGTCTTTGGTCATCAAACAGCCCGCTGATTCCCATAGCTAAGGACCGGTTCACATATAGCCTGGTATTCTGCTCCAACCTGTAATAGACACCGGATACCCTTTCCAGCCGGTTGCTATCCTCCATATCCTTCATAAATTGGAAGATTAGAAACATCCTTCCCTGACGATCCCGCAAAAGAGTGGCACATCTCGTCTGAGCTACCGCATCGTCCAGGACCTGAAACAGCATGTCCTCATCCAGATTCTGCGTTTTCTCTCTGCCGGAATCATCATATTCTTCCCAAAGCTTCAATGCCGCAATCTGATACATTACCTCCTCGCAAGAAGGTTCTCTATCCGGCCATATCCCAGGTTTTTCCTTTTGGGACAAAGACACTGCCGGAGCTTCACTGCCGGTCTCACTCTGTTTCTTTTTATAGATTTCCCGAAGCTCATTGACCAGAATATCCTCACATACCTCCTGCTTGAGCATGTATTTATCCGCGCCCAGATCCATGGCATCCCGTACATATTCAAAGTTTTCATGGCAGCTTATAATAACAATGCCGCAGTTATAATTACATGCCTTTAGCGCTTTGATATATTCCAGTCCACTCATCTGTGCCATCTCAATATCAGTCAGAACGATATCCACTTCATCCCGTTCCATATATGCCAAAGCTTCCTTCGCCGTTGCAAAAGTACCTTTTACCTCAATATCCTCGTATCCTTCCAGATAAGTCTTTATTCCTAAACGAACCAGTACCTCATCATCAACAATCATTACTTTCATTTCTGAATCCCCCCTGCTTCTCAACCGGCAGCAGATAGCTGACCTTGGTTCCTTTTCCAATCACACTCTCGATCGTCATACCAAAAGGTTCTCCATACTCTAGTTTAAGCATCTGCTGTACATTTTCCAGTCCGATTCTCGTGTGCCTGGTATCCGGATCTCTTTTTTCCTTTAATTGCCCTACCTCAAATCCCACTCCATTATCTGTAATTTCCACATGCAGATACTTATCCTGATAAACCCTGATGCAAATCATTCCAATTTTTTCTGATTGATTCAATCCATGAATAATTGCATTTTCTACGATCGGCTGTAATAGAAATCTTTTTATCTGCAGATCCATGGTATCTTCATCCGCCCGGATCATCAAGTCGAAATTTAAAAATCGGGCTTTTTGTATGTTGGCATAATTTTGCAGAAGCTCCATTTCATCCCTGATCGTATTATTTTCATCTGTCCTTTTTGACATATTCATAAAGATCTGAATCAATGATTCTATCATCTGTCTTATATTTTCCTGCTTGTTAATCACCGCAATCCATTTAATTGTGTTCAGTGAATTATAGATAAAATGAGGACTCATCTGCATCATCAGCGCCTGCATTTTGAACTCATTTTTTTCTTTTTCCTCTTCTTTTACATCCTCCATGAGGTGTTTCACTTCCTGAACCATGGTATTAAAATGATCTGTCAGCTTTTTCATCTCACCTGTTTCATGACTGTCCAACTGAATATTCAAATCACCTCTGGCAAACTGGTCCACTCCATAGGTAAGATTATTTACCGGAAGAAAAATCTGTTTTTTCAGTATCCTGAAAATTAATACCATAAACAGCAGTATCACGCACAATGACCCCCAGAACACACTGGCAATGCCCTGAAATTCCTGTAGAATCGTACTTTGGGGCATAACACTTAAAACTACGTATTTTGTATCATAGGATGTTCGGAACACCAGCAAACTTTTTTCACCTGCTATTTTCTCAGTGGTATGATTGTTCTTTTTGATACTTTTCTTATAAATCTGCGCTATTTCTCCTACCATATTCGGATCTTCTTCCGGCGACCAGACGAGTGTTCCATCTGTCAGCATAAGAAAATTTCGGGACCCACTTAGAAAATCCGTCCTTTTAAATATATTTTTCATCAAAGCTCCACTCATATAGAACCAAAGGACTCCTGCTTCTTCTTTGTCTTCGTTATAAAGCACTCTTCCTGCTATTAGTATTTCCCGTCCACGTCCGGAATAGGGGTGCACATTTTCCATGGGCAGCCAGACAAACCTCCCATTTCCCGCAGATACCTTTTCATGATATTTTTCACAGACTGCTTCCTGTTCGATAAATTTTTTACCTGTCACATACGTTTGATCCGGCCCTTCCCATATGGCAGTCAGAAGACCACTGTTTGTATTAATCAGATTATCCAGCACTTTATGTACCCTTTCCCTGGCAAATACATTATCTTCATTTTCATATCCATTGTAGTAAACCGACATCGACAGGTTTTGATACCCGGAGCAGATGTCATCCAACTGCTCCTGCATGGAATATAAATTATTTGTCTGATTTTCAATGGACATTTTATAAGCATAGTTGGAAATAGTTCTATAAAAAATGATGAAAAGCAATAGAAACGGGATAATAACCAGACATAGAAAGCTGATTGTAATCCGGTTTCTTATAGATAAGTTACGAAACCTCCCCATTCAGAAACCCCCCTTTTGACAGCATTATTTCTTTCAATATAACTTGAATCTTCAATAATTACAAGAGAATATATGACTCTCTTCGGTGAAATTTCTAAAGCTATCCGACTTGTTTAATCGGGTGAGCTGAGTAAAGAACGCTTTGCGAATGGGGATTGTGTACTCTATGCTTTTTGCATCGCATTTTGCGGGAAATCCAGTCTGTTCACCCGGTCCATAGCTTCTCCTATCTGCCTGGTAGTAAACCCTTCGCCATGAACTTCATTAGATTCCATTACGATTAAAAACGATTTCGGATCTGCAGCTTTTACGGCTTTCTGAACAAAATACATTTCTTTATTATTGCAGGCACATAAGACGACCTGGCGCTCATCCTGCTTGTAGCCTCCCATTGCATTCATAATAGTAGAACCTCTGCCGCAGCACTCTTCTATCACCTCTGTAACCTCTTTTCCATGGTCGGTAACGACGATTGCCAGCTTTCCGGCATTGATTCCGTACATTACTTTGTCTACAGCCAGGGCAAAGATGAAGTTAATGATCATACCATAGATAATTCCATCTACATCTTTGAAAATAATACCGCCTGCCAATATAATTCCCACATCAGTTAAAAATGCAATTCTTCCAAGAGGCAGATAGGGCTTCAAAGCTTTCACCGCCATGATAATGAAGTCCGCACCTCCCGTAGAAGAGTTTGCCATATAAATAATTGCATATCCAAAACCACCGAAAACTCCGGTGCAGATAGCTGCCAAAAGCCTGCTTCCCTGATATACAGGCAGTAAAGGACCAATAAAATCGATCATCAGTGAAGAAATGACCATACAACGCAGTGACCGGAAGAAAAATCCTTTTCCCAGTAAACGGTAGCAGATCAATGCAACCGGAATATTCAGTACTATCGTAGTTGCTCCAACCGGCAGATCAAACAGACGGTATAATATAATGGATATACCGGAAAATCCGGTCATTGGAAAGTTCGCGTGTAATGCAAAATTGTAGATGCCTATAGCGATTAAAAGACTTCCCAAAAGTTCGATCCCTATAGTTTTAAAAGTTGATTTTGTGAAAATTTTCTCTCTCATTTCAGAAACCCTCCTAAATTTAATATAATTTACAACGAAAAAAAGCCATTGCGAAATATAATAATATAATTCGCAATGGCTCTTGTCTATTACACAATATCATAGGATTCCGGATCTGTCAACACCAAAACCCAATCTCCATGACCCTCTCCTTTAAAAGGAGGATGAAATTCCATTTGCTTTTGATTCATCTTTTGATTCATCTTTTGATTCATCTTTTGATTCATCTTTTGATTCATCAATTGTCCTGCAAAACTGTATACCCCAGTTTCCGGATCCATCCAGTAGGTATCTAAATTATTAGGATAGGCAGATAAATCCAGCGTAAAAGGTTTCCCCAGATAAGAATAGCAGATTATAAAATCTTTTCCGGCAAATACACTGACTCTCTCGTACTTTTCTCCCTGACCGGATACCAGAAGATGACTCGCGGGAACACCATTTTGATAATCCACCTGTTCCATCAGATTTTTCAAATGCTTCATTTGGGAAGATCCTGCGTTATGTATTGCTTCTTTCCATTCCTGTTTCACCCCGAATGCCCCTTCTCCGTCTTTTTTTGTATAGAACTGCATAATGCTGTTATCCCCGTAAGTGTGCCCAAATGCACCTTCTAATACAGACCAGTAAGCATATCTGCGGACATCCCAGGACTGCCAGTATCCCTGGGTTTTATCATGTAACCCCTGCAGTACCTGTTCATAAGACGGCTCTCCGTCAATGGTCGGTTTTATTGGAATCAGGCTATGGTCACGTTTTACATATTTCCAATTGTCTTCCCCGTAATTATCCGGGTTCTTTCCATTATCATCCCAGGACTGCATCACAAGCTGGTCATATCTGCGGTGCCCCGACTGGAACATATTAAAATCCAGCCATTCTTCTTTGTGAAACCAAATGGAGGATGAAGTCCTTCCAAAGGGATGAAACGCTACAAGCTGTCCCTTACACCCCTGTTTCAGTCTTGAACCAATTCTGCAGAATACTTCCGGCGCTGCTTCCCCTTTCACATCTCCTCCTACCAGCCAGATAATATTGGGTCTGCTGCCAAATCGATCAATTAAAAAGTCCAGGTAGGCATCAGCATTTTCCAGGTTCAGATAGCCTCTTGCCACATTTCCTCCCCATGCAGGAAGCAATGCCATATACAGGCCAAGTTCCTCCGCCATATCAACCATTGCTTCTGTTCTTTTCCAGTAATTCCCCTCCAGATCGCAGACTGCGAAATCTTCATTTACAAGGGCATTACTTCCATCAATGTTCTTCTGCGGCCACTCATGAATCAAAGTGGTCTGGATTACGTTATATCCCTTTTCTTTACGGTTTCTCAGATATCCCCAGGCTTCCTCCTCCGTTAAGTGGCTGAACATCAGCCAGGCTGTATCTCCAAGCCAAAAAAAAGGTGTTTCCCCATTTGCCAGATATCTTCCGTTGCTGCTTACGCATAAGGTCCCCTTATCCCAGGGTTTCTTATTATCAATCATAGCTTTTCTCCTGCTTCTTCATTTTTATCGCACATTATAATTATTAATAGTATATCAGACAACTTTGTAAAGTTCTAATAATTTTGTTAGTATTCCGTCACGGTTTCTATTATACTAATTAGAAAACACTACCTGAATTAGCCGCAATTCACACCCGGCTTTGCGGCATAGGAGGCTGCCATGTATATTATGAGTTACTCAAAAGACGAGACACAATCCCTCTATTTAGCTTCCAGCGAAGATATGTTTCACTGGAAAGATTTAAATAACGGGGCACCTGTCCTGGATCTGAAAGACCAGGGTAAAATTATCCGGGACCCTTATTGGTTTATGGATAATCAGGGACTTTTCCATGTACTTTTCACAGATAACTGGAACAGCACGACCATCGGCCATGCCATATCACGGGATCTGCACAGCTTTGAATTGGAAAGCTTTATTCCTGTCATGGGAGATAACAGCGACGTTGCCAACTGCTGGGCTCCTGAAATATTTATGGACCATGAAACCAATGAATACGTACTGATCTGGTCATCCAGTTTTTATTCCAGGAACACAGACAAACGTATCTCGAATCGAATTTTCAGCTGCCGCACAGTTGATTTTAAAAGCTTTAGCAAACCGCGCAAATTTTTTGATCCCGGACATCAGGTCATTGATGCTACGGTTACTTTCAAAAACGGAATCTATTATATGGCTTTTAAAGACGAACGGGGACATAACAGTCCCGACTCTCCCTACTGCGCCATACGTACTGCTATTTCTACCAAAGCAAACGGACCTTATTACAATATATCTGCCCTGCTGACACCCTGGCGAAGCGAAGGTCCGATCCTGGTTCAGCATAATTCTGATTTTTATATGTTCTACGATTCCTTTGGTGACCAATGTTACCGGGGGATCAGAAGCAGCGACTTTGAGAACTGGACTGATATTTCAGACCAGATGGAATTCCCCGAAAATTGTAAACACGTATGCATTCGTGAATACAAAATGTAAAATGCAAAGCCTATCCTTTTTAAGGGCAGGCTTTTTGTCTGTTATTTTTATACATGCTGGGCGTTACCCGGTAAGTTTCTTTAAATTGCCTGGAAAAGTAGGAGAAGTTGTAGTACCCTGTCTCCACTGCCACTGCTCCTACCGGAAGGTTGGTATTATCGAACAGCCTTTTGGCTTCTTTTAGTCGCAGCATATTAATATATTGGTTCAGGGATATTCCGTTTTCCCTTTTAAATATGTGTGAAAGATAGGTAGGATTGAAATAAAGAGCGGCTGCGACATCATCTCTTTTAAAATCTTCGGAAAGATGTTCCATTACATATGCCTCTACCTTTTTTATCATTGCAGCATTCATCTATCGGATACACTCCATTATATCGGATACTTTGACCACATTTCCTGTCTTCATAGCCTGCTCCATAGCAGCCATAACCGCCAGCGTATGTATTCCTTCCTGTAAATCCGGCTTGGGTGTTATGCCCCTGTTCATATCTGATGCAAAATGTTCCATGTAATTCTGATATTCACCTGCATGGTGGCTTTCATTTTCAAACCGGAAATAATATCCATGCTTATCTGCGAATTCCTGCAATTTAGCTGTTTTTTGAACCGGCTCGAAATTAGTGTAATATTTCAGCTTCGGATAGCCTGCCCGGCTGATTCCTTTGGAGCCGCGGATGGTGCAGCTGATGGATTGCTCTACGGCGCTTCCAAGCGTTGGTGCAGCATAGGCACCGGTTACACTGGCAAATCTGCCGTCTTTGTTTTTTAAGATAAACTTTAACGTATCGGGCACATCAAGATCATAGGATCTGGTATTCTCACTGACTACACCCAAACCATACACCTCTTCAATTTCCGGCAGATACCACACTGCAAGATCTACTGCATGTATCATAAAATTATACATCCAGGAAAATCCCTGCTGATGGCTCCAGGCACGTTCCAGAAACCATCTGGAATCGCTGATGTAGTGGGTTTCAATTGTCTCCACTTCTCCGTGTTTTCCGGCTTCATAGTCCCTTCTCTGCCGCAGAGCCGGCTCAAAATACCGGGAACTCTGTCCCACAAATACAGCCTTGTTCGTCTCTTTTTGTACCCGGATCAATTCTTTTGCTTCATCCAGATTAATCATCAAAGGTTTGGTACAAATAACATGCTTTTCGGCTAACAGAGCCATTTTAATATGTCTTGCATGCAGCTGGTCCGGCGTATAGATTCCGATAACATCAATCTTCGGATCTTTTAGCATCTCTTCATAACTGGTGGTGTATTTATCAATTCCAAACTCCTGACAACGCTCTTTGCACAACTCTTCATTTAAATCACAGATATTTCCCAGTTCCCACATCTTGCTGTTTAATACTGCAGATATGACACTTCTGCCTTCGCCTAATCCTAAGACACCCATTGTAAATATATGATCCATGTTCCAACCCTCCTGTTTGCTTTTTCTTAGCATAACAAAACAGCGGGATAATTGCTTGTAACATGTTTGAAAATTCTTGCACTATCTTTGGATTTATGTACAAAATGAAATTTTGATTTTTGCTTTCTCTATTAAAATATAAGTCTTATATCTAATAGGATATGCAATAGAATGACTGTATCCCAATATTATAGTTTCATATTTGAACTAGTCGAATGATTCTTCATATATTAAGTTGCTTTATAATCACTATTTTAAAATCCCTTAAATACTACTATACATATTATATTTTATAAGTTATAATATATATGCTGTTGACTCTTTCCAGCAGGAAGGAGGTGCTCCTATGCAATACATATTAAGCTTTTTAATATCCGTGATAGCAGGTATTATTTGCTACTATATTTGCAAATGGTTAGATGGAAATAACAGCAACAGCTAACTAAAAAATCCCCCGCAGAAAGCACCTGCGGGGGATTTCTTTGTGCAACTACGCACATACATATTAGCTTTTTAACTGATTTTATCATAGCGCAGATAAACAGATTTGTCAACCCTCCGTTTTACATTTTACTTTACCGTAATCTTACATTTTGCACTCTTACCATTGCTGCTTTTAACGGTAATAGTTGTTGTCCCATTCTTTTTTGCCTTTACCAGACCCTTGGAAGTGACTTTTGCTACTTTTTTGTTGGAACTGGTCCATTCCAGCTTTTCTGTTGCAGTAACCGGATATCTTACGGCTTTCAGAGCGAGGGATTTTCCTTTTGGGATCTTCAGCTTCTTATCCAGCTTGATGCTCTTCGTGACTACTTTCCCGGTCTGTACTTTGACATTCAGTTTCACCTTACCGCCTAAAGTACTTGTTACGGTGATATAAGTACTTCCCTTTTTCTTTCCGGTGATAGATAATTTACCTTTTTTCACCTTTACGGATACCAGTTTTTTATTACCGGACTTGGCTGACCGTATCTTCTCACCCGCCGGGGAAGAAGAGCTTATCTTTACTGCAGTGGTTGTTTTTTTCACCTGTAAGGTGATGGCTCTGGCATTTAATTTAATT
This sequence comes from Robinsoniella sp. RHS, assembly GCF_001029355.1. Lineage (NCBI taxonomy): Bacteria > Bacillati > Bacillota > Clostridia > Lachnospirales > Lachnospiraceae > Robinsoniella > Robinsoniella sp. RHS. The sequence continues at coordinate 14,873 of NZ_JNGB01000056.1, read as the reverse complement.
ACAGGCGCCTTTACTGTTATAGTACAGCTTGCTTTCTTTCCTCCGTCTGCAGTACATACTGTAACCACTGCTGTTCCCGGTTTTCCTGCCAGGATTATACCGTTCCCGTTCACAGAAGCTACCGACTTATTGGATGAAGTCCAGGAAACTGCCTTGTTGGATGCATTGGAAGGAGTGATAACTGCCGTCAGCGTCACTTTTGATTTTACCTTCATGGTGAATACTTTTTTATTTAGCTGCACTCCCTGCACGGAGATCTTCTCAGGTACCGGAACTGCCTTCTTTGGCTCCAGCTTCGCAATTGCATTTTTAAGCGCTGCCGCGGCCTGGTCTGTTTCACTTTGGGAAGCATCTGCTTTATTCATTACCGCTTCTGCTTTCGCCAGAGCTTCCTTCATCACTTTTACAGAAGCTTCTGTATACTTGGCAGTGTCTGTCTTCTTTGCATTTTGAATCAGTTCTTTCAACGCTGTCTTATCTGCTGCCTCTTTACCGCTGATATAGACGACTGCCTTGATATTCTTATAGGCAGGATCCAGTTCTTCTTCGGCAGTCATATTGAAGAGCAGCGTCCCATCGAAAGCCACATTTATACTTTTGACTACGGTATGGCGGCAAGGGTCAAACAGTCCTCCGGCACCGGGTTTGCCTGCATGTGGGTCCGGATATGGACGCGCATGGTAGACAAGTGCCAGGTTCCCATATTCATCCAGAACCACGGAATTATGTCCTCCGCCGACGTGCCGGCCTCCTCCGATGGATCCGTCTGCCGTATCATAGGAACTGAGTACCGGATAATTAATATTGGTCCAGCTGTCCGGATTCATGATGTCACTGCCTTTATCCGCCATCATCAGACCAAGGGTGTAAAATTTATCAACCGTAGCCGCCGAATAGCTGATATAAACTTTATCTCCATAAGAGAACAGATACGGTCCTTCTACGACTAACTGGTCATTTCCCTCCGGATTATTTACTGTAATGGAACCTTCATAGATGCCGTACTCCCAGGGCCACTGACCAGATTTAATTAACTGCGGACTTCCCTCGGGCTGAGGAATCACACCTTCACCGCCCTTTGCCTTTATGACATAAAGATTTGCAGCACTTGGTATTATATAGTACCCCTGTCCCCCTTCATCTTCATAATAAGAGACATCAAAGGATGCATTTGCCGGAGCCGGGAGGTTCATTTCGATTGGCGTCCCCCACTGGTCAGCATTCAGCATGCCGCCGTTCTTCATCTGCTCTGCGCTTCCCTCGTAAGGAATAAGTATGGACCTGCTGCACCATCCCCAATCGGTGTCATTTTTAATTCCTGCAGTACCAAAATCATGTGCTCCTACGATACAATACCATTTTCCATTGATTTTATGGAATTCAGGAGCCCAGATAAAGGAACCCCATCGATCACCAATTTTTGATTCCATAATGTAATGCTCATTAGCTGCTTTCAGTCCTTCTATTGTCTTTGCACGCCGGATATCCAGCTTTCTGTAGGAATTATTACGTGCATCACTTTCGTTATTCCAGTTCATGTTTTTCTCATAATAGGAACCGGTTGAATAGTAATAACCGTCATCTTCATTATAGAAGATATGGGGATCGGCACGTTCCTCAATAAATGGATATGCATAGGAATCCTGCTGTACTTCTCCGGATATTTCATAGGTTCCTGCCTGTCCGTTTGCGATCTTATCCAGATCCTGCTGATTCCATTTTACCCCCAGGTTCTTAGTGCTTCCATCGCTGTAGTCTGCGGTCACCGTTTCCGGCAATGTTACCTTGTCCCCGGTATTTGCCCGGATAACGACGGACTCAACTCCTGTATTGCGGATGGTTTCGTATTTCTTTGTGAATGCCTTATATTCTTCCCTGTCTGCTTCAAATATGGCAGACTGTTCCATCACTGCATTTTCCGGAACTGCTGCAGACACCGCTACCTTTTCATAGTCTGCTTCTTCTGTTATGACAGGTGTGGATCCTGCATTCAGATTACTCAGCATACTTATATAAGAAGTGCCCTGCTCATCCTTCCAGAATATTTTATAGCATTCTGCCATGGAATCATAAACCACATCCGGATCCTGTACTTCCTTACCTTCCATATTCAGAACCAGATACCTTTCGTTTTCAAAGCTTGTGGTTTCCCTGGTATCCCAGATATAAATTCCATCCTTCTTATTATTTCCCGATGCTGCTGCCCCCAGACTTCCGTCTTGATAGCGGAACAATACCGGTGAACCCATCTGATTGTCCGGATTTGTTTTCTGGTCTTTATCCCATTTTACATATAACACCGCCTTGCCTTTATTCAATGGCATAAAAACATCGGAATTTTGATCCCGCGCTGCCAGGAATAATGCATCGGAACGTCTGCTGTCGGATGCAGCCAGAAGATCTCCTTCTCCTGTATAAAGGTTCCCGCCCTTTACTACGTAGCTTAAAATCTGCCCTCCTTCTGCCATAACTGTCGCCTGTTTTGTGATCACGGTATCCCCGATCACAGCTTTTACCATAATCTCCTTGTTTTCCTGATCTCCGGCGGGGCGGTGAACAGTACCGTCTGCATCGATTACGCCCTTTGGTTCACTTGACCAGATGACTGCCTCTCCATTTACTTCCGTCTGCATATTGCAGGAGATATACTTAGGAATACTCAGTGCGGTCCGGTAACGCCCTGCTGCTGCATCTTTTTCAGATGCTATTGTCAGTTCATATACGGATTCTTCTGCGTACGCACCGCTGCTGATCACTGCTGTCAGCGTCACCGTCGTTTCATCCTTTTGGAAGTGTACCGTTCCGTTTTCTTCTACTACAGCAGGCTGGCCGGATTTCCATTTAACGGTGCATTCTCCTGCCTGAACAGGAAGGTCCAGGTTCCCGGTCACAGATAATCCATTCCCTATTTTCAAGGATGCCCTTGCCTCTTTTACTTGTTTAACCGGCAGGGATTTCTGATATAAATCTGAAACTTCTGACATATTGAATTCTCTGCTATAGATTCTCAGGTCACAGAAATTTCCTGCGAAGGTATCATCTGCATACTCCGATGCCCCAATATATGCCGACAGTTTTTCTCCGAAGTCAGCTACTGTCTTGTTATGGATTTCTGATGTTCCTACTTTCTTTCCATTCAGATATCCGTTTATCCGGTCTTTCGTAATTGTCACCGTATAGTAAGCCCACTGGTTCATATAATCCAAAGTACTGATACTGTTCTGGCTGGAGTTATTGATTCCTACCTCGGTAGTCCATGGATTCGCCGTGCTGCCGGCAGCCGGATCTGTAAATACCGCCTTATAATAACCATCCGTATTACAGGGATTCAAAATAAAATAATCCGCCGGATAAATTCCTGTCTTCTTTTTTCCGCTAAAGGAAAATGCAGCTGTATTCATTTTCGTATTCTTGTTTTTGATCCACATGGAGATGGTTGTACTGTTTTGTCCGTCAAACAGCCCTGCCGGCAGTGTCACATAATTTTTATCGGACTTTGCTCCCCCATCAAGGCACAGTACACCATCTGTAAAATGTGTTCCTTTGCCACCCATCACGGCATCTTTTTGTTTGCCGGAAGCATCTTTACCGTCATCTTCCAGTTTGTAATGCGCCAGCAGGTCTTTGCTGATATCTAATTCCGGATCATCTCCTCCCAGCTCTTTAGCACTTAAAACCCGGTTATAAACTTTGACATTATCAAAGGATCCCTTAAAATAAGGATCGTTACTATAAAAAGATTTGCCCAGATAAGCCAGCAGATTCGATCCCAGATCACTGACAGATCGCACGTAATCCCGTTTGTCAGCCAGAACACCATCAATATACAGCGACATGCTGTGACCGTTCATTACGATTGCAACCTTACTCCACTTGCCCTGGTAAGAACCATTGATCTGAACATCCCGCTCTTTCCCGTTACCCTGAGTGGTTATGGCATTTCGGATATTCCCGGGTTTGGTTCGGAGGAACATATACTTGCTGCTGTCCTGTCCCATGCCGAATGTAAAGAAGAAGTTGCTTGTGATCTCCGGCTTTACATCCATTTCTATCGTCATTTCATCGCAACCGTCAAAAAGCCCTCTGGGGAATTCTGCATAGGTTCCGCTGCTGCCGTCCAGATATAATACCTGCCCTTTTTCAGCATCCTTTTTGAAAACTGCATTACCATATGTCTTGCCGTGGTTTCCATTTCCGGAAACATCAGTAATTGTGCCATCTGATTTTTCTTCAAAATTATATTCCAAAACTGGCTCTTCCTGCTGTCCCATGTTTGATTTTACAATCCACTTTTCCTGCAAGGCATCGAATTCTTCCTGCGTTACCGGAATCACAGTCCCGTGCTTTGCGCCGGTAGGCATCAGATAGGTGTCATCCTTCATGAGATGCAGACTGTTTTCTGCACCAATATCCTCTGAAATAAAAGGTATATAGCCTCTTTTTGCCCCTCCATATTCATCAACCAGGGCACACCATTTATTTTCATTCTGAAATCGGAACATTGTAGGACCTTCATAATAGCCTTTGTAACTTTCCAGCTCTGTGTTCTTTATTTTTTTAAATACAGATCCTCTGTTTTTTTCTCCATCCCCATAGCTGAGTAACTGATCCGCAGATTCCAGCGTAACATATGCCTCCCTGTCATCCTTAATCAGGCGGTAATATTTCTGCCCCACCTTTAAAATGGAAGCATCTATATTGCCATTGGGGTCATCCGAATAAACTTCAGGTTCGGTGAATGTATAAAAGTCCCTGGTCTTTGCAACATAGATTCTGCTCTTTTCATACTGGTCTGTTTTCACGGAACTGGACCAGTAAACCAGATATTCCCCGGTTATTTCATCATAAATTGCTTCCGGTGCCCATACGTGGTCTGCCTGTATGGAACTTCCCACATCTACTGCCCGGTGGTTTGTCCAGTTTACCAGATCCCTAGATTCCCAGATGATCAGGTCTTTGCTTCCATCTCTGGAAGTCCACCACTGGTTTCCATACCTGCCATTTCGGATATCCAGATCTGTAGCGATCAGATAAAAACGGTCACCTTCCGCAGAACGGATAATATAAGGATCCCGGACGCTTTTATCTCCCAGCGCAGAAGTTAATACCGGATTATTTTCATTCAGATCACTCCAGGTAATTCCATCTTTGCTAAGAGCAAAGTAAATCTGCTGGTCATCCATCCTGGATTCATCTCCGCTGAAATATGCATACAGATATCCCACATAATCCTTAGCTGCTTCTTTTGCTTTAACTGTCACGTTAAATGTCTTCGTATCCTCAAAAGTCCCATACCGGATCACCGCACGCAGGGTAACTTTCTGATCCTTACTACCTCTTGTCACCGTTCCGGCAGGTGTAGCCGCATAAGCTTTATTTTCAGAAGATACTGCAGAAATTACTTCTTCTTTATCAGAAATCCAGGTGATCTGCGAACCATTTTTTCCCTCAGATGAAAGGGTCAGATTTCCTTTAACAATATTTTCTGTTACGCCATTCAGCGTCAGCGCCTCCTTATCGGCAGCAACGATCCTTTGATCTTCCGGCACATCCCCTTCTTCTACAATAATGGTTCCTGCAACCGAACGGTATTCCTCTTTTAATTCCCGGTCAACGGTCATACCCAGTACAGGAGTCCCATCAGCTGCCCAGTGAACACGTCTTGCACTGGCACTCCTGGTCCCTCCATTTGGTTTCATGTGATATACAAATAAGTCATTGCCATCTTCATCTACGGTAAAAGCGCTGTGGCCCGGACCGCCCTCCCCTGCAACACTTTCCGCCTGCAATATGGGGTATCCGGTCTCCTTCCAGCTTGCCGCATCCAGCAGGTCACTTTCCGCAGCTGCAGTTAACAGCCCCACGCAATAGGTATTGCTGACGCTGGAACCTGAAAAAGTCATATACACGGTTCCATCCCTTTGAATCACATAAGGACCTTCATCAACGGTGGCATCAAAACGGTCCCATCCATACTGGGGACGCAGTATGCACATAGGATCGCTGGTCAGCTGATATGGATTTTCTTTATCAATGGCTGCAATATAGAGATCGGATGTTCCAAATCCCCTGTCACTTGTCATCTCACGCTGTGCCCAGCACACATAGGAAATCCCGTTTACTTCAAAATAAGTCATATCCAGTGTAATGCCGTCTTCATAGAGATAGCTTCCATCCTGTTTACGGACTCTGACGGCCTCTTTCCAGTCATTCTTATTCGTCGGATTTCCGCCTTCTTTTAATTCCATAATACTGGATTGTACCTGCTTCCAATCATCACCAACGGCAAGGAAAATGTATAACTTACCGTTTATTTCATGGAGTTCCGGAGCCCATCTTGGTTTTCTCACATTTGGGATCAGTTCATGGTCTGTGGCACCAAACAGTCCCAGTGGTGTATCGGCTTCCCGGATGTTAATCTGGGACTGGTTTGCCGTTTCCCCGGTTGCTATAAAATAATACTTTCCATTATAGAAATAGATGTCCGGATCAGCTCTTCCATTCAAAACCGGATATTTGGTCAATTTGGCTGTGCCGTTTATCTGATAGGTGCCCGCTTTGTTAAAATTAATTGACTTTAAGCTGTTGGCATCCCAATTCACTTTGATCTCTTTTTCTGTTCCGTCACTATAATTAGCCTTGATAACGGAAGCAATATCATCCTTTGTAAGTTTCTGGCCTGCCTTTGTGGCAAACTGAAATTTTTGTTCTTCTATTCCTGTATTTTCAATTGGAAGCAGTTTAGCAGTAAGCCCTTGTGCCTCAGACATGGTTACCGGAAGGACATTGCATGGTACAGCTCCCGCGATTTGAGCAGATACTGCTATGTTCTCCCTGCCTGTTATTTCTTCCGGTGCACTGATCTCTACAAAGTCTGCCGTGGTGCTGCAGTACAACCTGCCGTCAGAACCCTTCCATGTGATCCGATATACTTTATTTACACCGTCGTACTCACACCTGGGTTCCGTAACTGCAAGTTCCGTATGTAAGGAAATCAGTCCATAATCTTCATATTCCATAAGATCATCCGTTGTATAAAGTAAAATCTTTCCTTTTGCATTTTTGTCACCTGCAGCATCAGTGCGCACAGCGGTTACGCCTATTTTTCCGTCCGCCATACGAAACAGATACGGACTGCGCAGACGCTTTGTAGTTCCTGCAATGGTGTTTGCTTCATTTTCTTCCAGATCAGCTTTTGGATAAAGGATACCTGTATTGTAATTTAAAGAAGTATACTCACCTCCATCCGCACTGTAAGCCAGATGCATACTGTCAGTTAATTCCGTATTGCCGTTTCGGGTATAGCTCATAACGTAATTTGCGGTTTTTTCCATTACCAAAACCACAAATTCTTTATATGCCAGCTGATCGCCCTTTGCAATAGCTGCTTTCAGCTCTAACTGCATGTTCTGATCCTGAGCCGTAATTGTACCATCGCCGGCAATCACCGACGGATCGCTGCATTCCCAGCTTACAGTAATTCCATCACCCAGACTTGTGGGCAGCACGGTTTTATCCGTGATGGCATACGGCACATTTACCCGGCTCATGGCCTCCGCCAATACTCCGTCTGCTGCTATTACGGTTACCTCAAATTCTTTTGACACCGTTTCCCCATTTCGCATAAGTACTGCCGTAAGGGTTACATTCTGTAAGGTGTCTGACAATGTCACTTTTCCTGTATGGTCTATTACCGTGGGATCGGATGATTCCCAGGTAATAGACACATCATTTCCAACGGTTTCCGGAAGCGTAAGATTGGCAATCACTTTGGAGGTATCTCCAAGAGTGAGGCCTTCCTTTGCTTCCAGCAGTTCATTTCTGTTAAATGCAGTTTCATACAAACCGTTAACTTCCGTATCCCCCAGACATTTCCCATAAATACGCAGGTCACGGAAGGAACCTTTAAACAAAGGATCCTCCAGATACTCTGACTTGCCGATGAGGGATACCAGTCCTTCTCCAAAATCAGATACACTTCTTGTCAGGCTGGCAGTACCGATATGCTCTCCATTCAGATATGCAGTCAGTGTTTTGCCACTCCCACCTTCTCCCGCCGTATCGAGAACCACCGTATAATAAGCCCACTGGTTCATATATTCAGTTGTGGAAACCGTATTACTGATTCCGGCTTCCGTATTGTAAGGTGCCGATTCATTAATAGAATCCGTCAATACCGCTTTATAGGTACCTTTGGGATTACAGGGATTCAGTAATAAATAATTGACGGGCAAAACCCCTTTTGCTTTTGTCCCAAAGAAGAAAGCAGCGTAATTTCCTTTTGTATCATTATTTTTAATCCACATGGAAATCGTTAACTGATCCTGATGATCAAAAATCCCCTGGGGCAGCGATACATAATCGTTACTGTTTGACTTTCCTCCGGGTAAATTCAAAGATTCCCCCGTAAACGTCACCCCTTCTCCCAGTACTGCTCCATGATATTCATTCCCGGACACATCAAGGGCATCCGTTTCCAATGGATAATGGGCAATTAACTCCTGGTCTGCCTGGAAAACTTCCTCTGCCCTTACGTCCGGCATACTTAGCTGCGGCAATGCAGTCACCGCCATAATGCCTGCCATTGCCCCTGCTATCATTCTGCTGACTATTTTTTTCTTTTTCATAAACAATTCTCTCCTGATAAACTTTACACACCAAAATTTGTCCATAGATTAGGTAATGAATGGAATCAGCAGTGTGAAAGCGTTTTTCTTTCACACTTTATCTCACATGAACCTTGCATTTTGCTTTCTTACCATTGCTGCTGATAGCGGTAATCGTTACATCCCCTTTCTTTATTGCTTTTACTACCCCTTTGGAAGTAACTTCCGCAATCTTTCTATTGGAGCTTTTCCATGTGATTTTACTGGTTGCAGTTACAGGTGATTTTACTGCTTTCAGCGTCAGCCTTTTCCCTTTCTTTATAGTGACTTTTTTATCTAAGGTTAATTTGGATACGTTTACTTTCTTTTTCACCGTTATTTTAACTTTAGCTGTACCGCCGTTGGTGGTGGTTACCGTCACATAAGCTGTTCCTGTCTTTTTGCCTTTTATCGTGAGCTTTCCATTTTTAACAGACACGGATGCTATATTTTTCTTACTGCTTTTTGCCGACTTTATCTTTTCTCCGGACGGCACTGATGATTTCAGTCGTACAGCCGTAGTAGATTTCTTTGCCTGCAGCGAAAGTCTGCTGTAGGTAAGTTTGATAACCGGCTTTTTCACTACTACTTTACATACTGCTTTTTTGCCACCGTCAGCAGTAGTTACCGTAATATAAGCCGTACCGGGCTTTTTGGCTGTGATTTTTCCATTTTGTTCTACCGTCACTTTTCCACTGTCTGAGGTGCTCCATAACACCTTTTTATTAGCTGCATTTTCCGGTAAAACGTTAGCAGTAAGAACCATATTTTCTTTTAGCGTCATGGTTAAGGACTGTTTATTTAATGTGACACTTTTTACAGAGACAGGCTGGGGCTTAGGAGCCGGATCCGGTTTTACTTCCGGAACTTTTACCAATGCAGCCCGGGCAGTCTGAAGATTTAAAAGTGCGGTATCTACTGTTTCCTGGTCAGCGCTTTCTAAGCCCAGCACTTCTTTTGCATAAGACAGCGCATCCGCATACTTCGCCCAGCTCTCTTTGGTATAGCTGTCTTTCTGACCTTCTCCGATTGCCTGGTTTATTTCAGCCTGCAATTGATCTTTATTTACTATTTCCGGTTCATCCTCTTTCATTTGAACAGATGCCATGCCTTCCATTGTAGGAGTGATTGTCATATATCCGTCTTCATCAAAGAAGATTTCATCGATACAAGTCTCCCGGTGTTTTCCAAGTCCATCGGAGTCCAGGAAAATATCCAGCGGTGTATAGAAACGATGGTAGGACATAAAATAGCGATCCTGGCCTTTGCCGTCTTTTACATGAAGGACGGATTGATGAGCACTGCCCAGTATTCCTTTTTCCGTATCTTTTTGCAGTAAGGTTCCACGAAGACTGATTGCACTGTCCAGCGTGTCTGAGACACCATAATTCACATGGTAATTCGGACTGTTTGCATCATCACAGGACCATGTCCAGTGATATTTACCGCCTGCTTTAGTAATTACCACAGACTCCCGGAAATCTCTAAGATTATTAATCTGCTTTAAGGTTCCTTCTTTCACACTCATCATGTCATCGTTCAGTTCTACAATCGCCGCATTTCCATTGCCAAATGTCATATAGACTTTCCCGTCATCATCTGTAAAGATGGAAGGATCGATCGCCTGGCCCATGCTTACCCCCGCATCTTTGCACATCTGTACTGTAACGAGTGCCTCCCCCTTATCGGTATAAGGTCCCTGGGGATGATCCGCCTGTGCAACACCGATGGCAGACTGCCCATTTGGAAACTTCGCACAGTAATAGAAATAATATTTCCCGTTTCTTTCTTCAATGGTTGGCGCCCATGCACTTCCCACTGACCACGGTGATGCTGCAATCTGCACTCCTTTGTCATTCAAACCAGGTTTATCATTTTCCACATCCATAATGATGCCTTCATCCACCCAGTCCACCATATCTGTTGAAGAAAATGCATGGAAGACCGTTCCGCTCCAGGAGGGGTATCCATCTGTTGTAGGGAATATCCAGAATTTTCCGTCCATATAATCAATGTCCGGATCTGCATACTGTCCTGGCAGTACCGGGTTATTGGATACCACCGGTGTTTTTATCGTCCATTCCTCTTCCTTATCTCCTTTTTTCACCGTTATCACACAATCCCGGCTCAAATCCAGGGTACCGCCGTTTTCCCATTCCCGGCTGCCATTCCAAACGCTTACTTCTTCTCTTGTAAATGTCAGGGTTACAGGTACCTTTGTAAGCTCGCATCCTTTTCTCACGTAGGATGTAATCACTTTATTTTCAATGTCCACTTCGGTACGAACAGCGCTGTGATCATCGGTGCCACGGTAAGTAAGTGCCGTATCCCGGTCCGGTGCAGTTCCTACCAGACCATCTGCAACAAGACCTACACCTGCCTCTTCTGCAATTTCATCTGCCGACAGTGCTCTGTTGTAAATGGCTATATTGTCAAATCCTCCTTTGAAATTCCGGTCTGCACTATAGAAAGATTTTCCAAGATAACTTTTCAGATTCTTCCCTAATTCAGTAACTGAAGTAGTTAGATTCTTGTTTTCACCTGCCAGGATGCCATCTACGTAAACGCGCATCGTATTCTTATCTATAACTGCCTTCACATTGTGCCACTGCTTCACAGCTGCTCCGCCCAGTGTGTGGGATACAGCAGATTCATTGCCATATGAGGAGCGGGTAATTGCACTTCTCAAAGTATTTCCTCTCATTCTCAGGAAATAGTACCGATCCGTATCCTGTCCAAATGCAAAGGTAAAGAAATTCCCGTCCGACAGTTCCGTCATGACATCCATAGAAATTGTCATCTTATTCCGTCCGTCAAAAAATCCATCCGGTAGTTGTGCCCATGCGTTTGTTCCTCCATCCAGATAAAGATAATTCTGATTTCCTTCCCCTGGATCAGCATATGCTTTTACTGTTGCACCGCTTCCATAAATAAGGTCGTTTTTCTCCTCAAATGTGTACTGCAAAACAGGATCTTCCTGTTCTTCTTCGGTATTTTCTTCTGCATCATCCGTATAGGCTTTCATAAGAGCTGCATACTCATCATCTGTAACAGTAAGAATCGTCCCATGACGCTTTTTTAAACTGTCAAAATTAATATCGGTGGCCGCCGTCCAGCTCTGGGTACTCATATCCCCGAGATTAGTTGAACGAAATGGAAGATACCCCTTTCCTTCTGCATACTGATCGCACATTAACCCCCATGTATCCACCGGATTGCCATCTGCATTATTCAGGCGGTCATCCTCGCAATATTTAAAAAATTCTGGTCCCTCTAACTTTCCACCACTGTAATTATTATTATTGAAAATGTTACTTAAGGTGCCGATTATTTCCCAGCCATCATAAATCGACTTACTCTTCTCTATGGTAATCTGCCCATCACCGGAAGCACGATAATATGTATCCCCGTCTTTGATCATAGTTGTATCAATTATCGAATGATTTTCTCTGCTGATCCACAATTGTGGTTCTGTAAAGGTATAGAAGTCCCTGGTTTTTGCATAGTACATTTTCATAGGATCGCCGCCGACTTCCGCTGCCATCTCGGAAGATGCCGTTGCCCAGTATACTACATACTCTCCGGTATTATCATCATAAATCGCCTCAGGAGCCCAGGCACATCCCCCTCCGGGAATTTTAGATGCAACATCTGCAAGTCTTGGCTCACTCCAGTTTACTAAATCTGTGGATTCCCAGATAACCAGTTTCGTGCTGCCCTTTGTAGTGGCCTGTGCATTTCCCCAGCCGCCCCTGTTCTTTATGCTCAGGTCTGTCGCCAGAAGATAGAACTTGTCGCCTTCGGGAGATCGTATCAGATATGGATCACGGACACCCTTATCTCCAATATCAGAAGTCAGAACCGGCTTTCTATTATTTAGATCTCTCCAATGGCTTCCGTCTTTACTTGCTGCAAAATAGATCTGCTCATCACTGGTGCTGCTTTCAGATCCGGTAAAATGAGCAAAAACATAAGAAGTATCTTTTCCCCGTTCTTCCGGTTGTTTTTTTACGGTAAAAGTGAAATCCTTCGTTTCCGCATAAGTCATGCCGTTATAGGAAAATCCGGCTGTTAAGGTTACTGCTGTATCCTGATCTTCCGGTCTGGTTACAACACCCGCCGGTATCACACTGCCATCTTCTGCCTTCCCTTTGGCTACGGTTACAATACTCTTATATTCATCTGCTGTGGTCCAGCTTATATTACATCCATTTTCAGTCTGTGACGGCAGCGTAATATTTCCATACACTTCTGTGTAAGGCAGTTCAAGGGATTCATAGGCTTCCGGGAAGAGGGAATCTGACCCTTTTACCGTGATATGAAATTCCTTCACGGCAGTGCTATTTCCATAAGACGCTGCAGCGTTCAATGTCACCTGGACATCCTCTTGTGGAACTGATACAAGCTTTCCGTCATCACTTACAATTGAATCATCGGAAGAAGTCCACTCAATACTGCTTCCATTAACGCTTCCCGTATCCGGTAATGCAATGTCCCCACTCATAACCCCGGGTAATGTTATGGCATCCAGATCCTCTTTTGCCAATCCTTCCTCAGAAGTATCCCGAATCGTAGAATAGACATCAAATTGGGTTAATGTACCTTTAAATGCATCATCGGGCGTGTACAAAGATTTTCCGATATATCCGCAGAAATCATCCCCGGTTCCTTCCTTTAATAGCTTCTGAATGGAGTAACCGGTGTCCAGCACTTCTTTTTCTTCTCCATTCACAATCAGTTTCACAGTCCCGTTTTCAAAATCCAGCCGTACCGTAGAATATTGGTCAGCCACAATCCGCTGATTCTGTTTAAACAGGAGCTCATTGCTGGCATCTTTTATGCCGGCACGCAAGGTTCCGTCCCCCTGCATAGGATTTAAAAAAACGTAATTTTTTACATTTGGCCACTTATCTTCCATTGTACCCAAACACCAAAGCCAATGGCCAGCCTTTACCGATGTCTTAAAAGTTGCTTCTATTGCAAAAGATTCTTTCTGAATCAGCCCGGAAGGAATTTCAACGTATTTTCCCTTGTCACCGGAAAATTTCAAAATCTGATCCTGATTCTCCTCTGCAGCGAAATCACCATCCTCAAAACCTACCAGTTGAGCATCATTTCCAAATCCACTGGAATCCGTCAGTTTGCCATCTGCATGCCCCATGTCATAAGATGCAACCAGTACTCTTTCTTTTGCCGCCTCCAAACCAGTATCTTCTGCAGATACTCCCATTGATGGAATCACTGATAATACCATGCTGAAGCTCAGCAAAAATGCCATTATTTTTTTCTTCATGTGTTACCTCCCTCATAGTTTGAATTTAATATTTTCCATAAATATGAATAGGCGCAGTATTCAAATTTATACATTTAAGTATATCAGATTCACTTTTTAATAAAACGGAGGTTCTTATCAAGATGCTAAGATTTCTTAGCTAATCGGTCGTATTGGGAGATCGGGGATGATTGAGAGTTTTAATAAATTTGTACGTATTGTATTAGATAAAATTAGATTATAATGTGAAAATACAGCATTTGCAGATAGAAACCATCAGGTGTTTTTGTAATTTTTATACACAATATGTTGTTTTAATACTTTCCAGCGGAAAGGGGATGCTTCTATGCAATACATATTGAGCATTCTTATGTCTGTAATAGCCCCGGCATTATATGCTATTATATTTGTAAATGGTTAGATGAAAATAACCGCAGCCACTAACCTGAAAATCCCCCGCACACCACTGCGGAGGATTTCTTTGTGTAATTATGCACATACATATTTTGCATTTCTGAATATAGCATACTGCAATTATTTATGATTGTCAAGTCGCGTCGGCTATCTTTTTCGTTCAGATCTAGAGCGTACAGTTTATATAAGTGGCTTATGGCTCACTATAAATAAACTTATGAATCATTACTTGAAATAGAAACTTCCTGATGGTTTATTATATTGGGGTTTAGCTGAGTAATGACGCTTTGTAGATGTAGGTAGTGTACGGAAAGAGAAGGGGGCGAGCCAGGACATTGATTTGGAATGCTTACCGCAGAACTGGCATTTTCTAACCTTCCCAGAGTGCTTTTTGGCGGCACGCGGGCATTCGCTCCGAAATCCTGATGCATTTCGCAGCTCACTGCCCGCTTACAATCCGAGTGGGAGCCAGTACGTAATTGTACTCCGACAAAAGCACTCTGGGAAGGTAAGTAAATACTCAGCTCTGCTATACGCCTTCC
>NZ_JNGB01000055.1:0-23329 GCF_001029355.1 Robinsoniella sp. RHS | reverse complement strand
ATTCAAAAAGAACAAAACCGGATTATTCGTAATGAAAAGGCGGAAGTATTAATTATCCAGGGAGTTGCAGGCTGTGGGAAAACTTCAATTGCCCTGCATCGTGTAGCGTATTTGCTTTATCGAAATAAGGAAAGACTGTCTGCTTCAAATGTTGTGATTATTTCTCCAAACAAAGTATTTGCAGATTATATCTCTAATGTTCTTCCGGAGTTAGGGGAAGAACCTATCATGGAACTAAGTTTTGCAGAGATAGCTGCAGAGGAATTAAACGGGAAGATCAATTTTACGAAAAATATATCGTGGATAGAGATAGAGAATGAGAACGCAGAGGATGTAAAGAGACTGAATTTTAAAGGTTCAGAGGAAATGCTGGCTCTTCTGGATAAATATCTGCGCTATGCCGTTGACAGGTATTTTGAAATAAAAGACTGCAGATTTGGGGAATTTTTTATTTCCAGAGAATACATTGCTGACCGCTGTCATGCCTGCAGCTATCTTCCGGTAATGGAGCGGTTTAAGCAGATAGCAGAGGATATATGGGAGGTATTTAAATCGAAAAACTTAGGGCGGGATAATTTGCCCAGTCAGAATGAGATTGGGAAAAAGCTCAGATCTATGTTTTTGGCCGACAGTACACTTTCTCTTTATGCAGATTTTTATAAATATATTCAAAAAGAAAGCTGGTTTTCGATGAAGCAGAAAGATACTCTGGAATGGGAGGATGTTTATCCTTATCTGTATTTGAAATCATCAATAGAAGGGATTGGTGAATACTCGTTTGTTCAGCATGTGGTAATTGATGAAATGCAGGACTATACCCCGGTACAATATGCAGTGATCAATCGGTTGTTTCGTTGTAAAAAAACAATACTGGGTGATTTTGGACAGTCACTGGTGCCTTCCAATATGTGTTCCCGTGAGATTTTCTGCAGATTGTATAAAAATGCAGAATTTATAGAGCTGAATAAAAGCTATCGTTCTACTTATGAAATTATTGCATTTGCCAGACGGATTAAAAATAATCAGAAGATAGAGGCATTTGAGAGACACGGAGATCAGCCGACGATTAGCTGCTGTCAGAACCTGGAGGAAGAAATAGCCATTATAAAAACGAAGATTGATGAGTTTCATAAAAAAGGTTATGGCTCTATGGGAATATTATGCAAAACACAGACACAGGCAGCCTTATTATATGAAGAACTTGCTTCTGACTGTGAAGTGCATTATTTAGATTTGAACAGTACGAAGTTTGAAAACGGAGTAACCGTCACCACTATTCCCGTATCAAAAGGATTAGAATTCGACCAGGTTACAGTACCATTTGCCAATTGGGAGAACTACAGAATGGAGTGGGATCGAAACCTCTTGTATGTGGCATGTACAAGAGCGATGCATAAGCTGGATTTTACATGCCAGGGTTCATTTACAAAATTAGTGCTACAGTGAACAATTCAAGCTGGAATTGTTCACTGTAGTACTGGTTAATGTGAACTGATTAGCACAGATCTTTCAACATAAATACATCAGCATACGGATTATTATTATAACGGGAAATTTCATGGAATCCGTTTTTTTGGTATAGGGATATAGCAGATCGGCTTTCCTGTGTTGTATCCAGAAACATCTTCCTATATCCCTGCGCAGCAGAATAGCGGATCGCGTGAGTTAAAAGCTTCTGGCCTAAGCCCCTTCCCTGGCAGGCGCTGTACAAATACATCATTTTCAGTTCGCAGGTATCGGGAGAAAGACTTTTAACAGCAACGGTGCCTATAATCTGACCGCCATCTGTCAGATACCAGAAAGCATCATAAGAATTTGGAATATCATTTACTGCCTGGTGCCTTCCCAGGGGTTCAAAAGTTCTTCCTGATTCGGGCATACAATTCTCCAGGAATTGGAGAAGATCTTTTTGCAGTTTCCAGTTATATTCCATCAATTTAATATGATCCCATTCGATTGATAGCCCCTTGTCGGGCCTGATATCAGGTGCAGTATTTCGTATCTCCATGTTATCTCCTTAACAGTTCTTTTTTGCTTATTATAACAATGAATGCATAAAAGAAAAAGAACAAATTATACAATAATGGATGTCCCGGCGATGATTATAAGGTATAATAAAACAAATTATTACAAATATAGAATTCGTGTGGATAACAGGAGGAGTATAAAGTGAGTATACCAATAGAAAAGAGATGGAAAATAAAAATTGTCGACCCTCACGATGCTAATATGCGCAGTGCCTATAACAGCCTGACCAAATCTGTTTTTGGATTTCAGTTTGAAAAATGGTATCAGGAGGGCTTCTGGAAGAAACAGCATGTGCCGTATGTGGTTATGTGTGAGGGGGAAATAGCAGCTAATATATCGGCAAATATTATGGAATTGAATGTATTTGGCCAGCGTAAGACTTACCTCCAGCTGGGAACGGTAATGACGGCAAAGAAATACAGAGGACAGGGATTTGCAAAGCTATTAATGGAAAAAGTACTGAAAGAGTACAGGGACAGATTTGATCTGATCTATCTATTTGCAAATGATACCGTTTTAGATTTTTATCCCAAATATGGATTTGAGAAAATAACACAGTACTATTATTCAAAAGAAATCATGAGAGGTCAGCAAAATAAGAATCCGATAAATATAAGGAAGCTGGATCTGAACAGGTCTGAAGACAAAGTGCTGGCAATGAAATATATGGAGTTGGAAAATCCATTCTCCAGCCTGACAATGGTTAACAACGTAGAACTGTACATGTTTTATGCAATGATGTTTTATGGAGAGCAGCTTTACTATATAGAAGAGGCGGATACGCTTGTGTTTGCAGAGTATCAGGATGATACGCTGATTCTGGCGGAAGTATTTTGTCAGAAAAAAGTATCATTATCACAGGTTATAGAGATGCTGGCGAATGAAACCATTACACAGGTTAAGCTAATGTTTACGCCAGAGGACAAAGAGGGATTTAGGATTGATGAAGTAAAGGAGGAAGAGACCTTATTATTCGGTAAAGGAAAAGATGCGGTGTTTTTCCGGGAGAAAAAATGTATGTTTCCGGTATTATCACATACCTGAGAGTGTATAGAAACTGTACCGGCAGTTTTACAGTGCAAGAGCGTGTCAGAAAGCAATTTTCAGACAAGTGCAAGGCCGCATTCAAATGCAAGTGCCATGTATTTTTCAGCATTTGACAGGCCATAGAGTTCCAGATCCCGCGGTTCCCAGCAATCGGAATCCAGGTTATCCGCCCCATATAAAAATTGGATGAAAGGGATATTTCGGAATTGTGAAACAGCCAGCATGGAGGCATATTCCATTTCCACACCAATGCAGCCATTTTCTCTTCTCTGGGCAATGCGGTCCGGTGTTTCTCTGTATATGGCATCTGTGGTCCAGATTTTTCCTTTTACATAGGAGCATCCGAATCTATCCAGACAAGAGGTCAGTACATCAGTTGTCCATCGTTCAGCAGACAGCTCAAAGGAAGCCGGAGCATAGTGATAGCTGGTGCCTTCGTCACGGACAGCAGAAGTAGGAACGATGAGTTTAGATCCTACGGCAGTATCATCCAGGACACCGCAGCACCCGAATAATACAAATTTCTGCGCACCCATGGCGACTATTTCTTCAAAGCCTGCAACGCAGGCGGGAGCACCAACTCTGGAAAGATAGAACGCAATATCCACGCCGCCATAACTGGTCTTATATACGGGCAGTGTTCCGTTAGCTGAGTACAGATGGGCAATTACCTCCACCCCATCTCTTGAGGCAAACTTCTCGATAATATCATTAGAAAAAGTGGAGATACAGATCCCGGGAAAATGCTCTATGGGTTTTATAAAATCACAGGGATTGATAAATGCGGTCTTGGATGAATCAAATTTTTCCAAAATTACTGCCATAATAATCCTCCTTATTCAGTGAAATGAAATTGTTTTTAGGTTGTTTTAAAGTTGTTTTGAATTTGTTTTGTATCATGCGCCTTCAGGCGGCAGAAGTAATTCTTTTATTTGTCTTACAATGCGGTCCGGAATATCTTTGTCAAGGGGCATAAGACGGCTGTACATTCGTACACCCTGATAAGAAAATACAATCAGATCAAATACAGCCGGAATATCCACCTGTTTGAATTCCTGCTGCTCTATCCCATATTGGATTAATCTGCTCCACATTTCTTTAGACAGCAGATATTGTTCCAACAGGGCATTTGGAATATGTTCTGGCTGGGGAAGGCTGTAAAATTCGTAGATGGCTACACTTAGCGAATTACCGGAATCCAACATTTCCAGGCGGTAACGTTCCAGAACGTCGTTAAGAATACAGATTGCAGATTCCTTCTTCTTGATTTTTTCTGAAAATTCATCTTCCTGGCGTTTTAATAGTTCTTCTAATATTTCAGCAAATATCTGGGACGTACTGTCGTAGTGGCGGTATAGCCCGCCGCGGCTGAGTCCTGTACATTCACAGATATCTTTCATGGTGACCTCTTTAAAACCCTTTTCCGCAAAAAGCGGATATGATTTCTTGAGAATTAGTCTGCGGGTTTCGGTTCCTCTTCTATTCATGTTTATACCCCCTGAATAGCGCAAGCCGGCTTGTGCTGTTCCTAAATTAGTAGTGTGAAAGCGCGATTTTCTTTATCATTAGATCAATCTTTGGTTATTATGAATTTAATAATGCGACACACGTGTCTCTTAAAAGAATTATAAGACACGTGTGTCGCAATGTCAAGAGGAATATCAGAAATAAAATATAGGGAGATATACGACACAAAATATATAAAAAATAAGTCGTAAAAATATTCAGGTTTATTGATATTGCGAGAGTGGTGTGCTAAATTAGAAAGTAAGAATATTTTTATATATTTTCAAAACCGCAGCATTTATTACCGGAGATTGTTTGTGAGGAGGAACGTTATGATAACACAGGAAAATGCCTGCTATAAAAACGAGCTGTGGTGTGTCTATGAGTTAAAAGATGCCCAGGGAAATTATTATGAAGAAACCAGGCTGAAAATGAGAAAAGCAAGCCAGAACAATGAGTTTGTATGTCCGGACTGCGGAGAATACCTGGTTTTATGTGCGGGGAATAAAGTGGAACCTTATTTCCGGCACCATGAAAATGCGAATTGTCCCGTCCGCACCAATGGGCAGGGGAGCCGGCATCTGCTGGCAAGGCGGCTGCTGTTTCAGGCAGCGAAGAGAAGTTTTCCCAATGCAGAGATTACATGCAGCCGTCAGGGCGGTAAATATATATCGGATATATTTATAAAAGATGGGAATATGAAAATGGTATTGGAATATGCAGGACAGGATGTAAAACTGGAATTGTGGGAAAAGAAACATGCGTATTATAAAGAAGAGGGAATTATGGATCTCTGGTTTTTAAATGGGAAAAAATATGCAGATGATGTGCTGGCAACGTTTGAATATCTGATCTATTCTAATCAGGGAATTATTTTGCTGCTGGATATGGAAGATCAGGAGATACGGCTGAAGCAGCGTTGTACCATACCTTTTAATCAGTCAGAAAGGGTATTTACAAAATCTTTTAAACTGGAAGAGATAACCATAGATCCGTCGGGTAAAATAAACTGCCCATTTGAAACCTGTAAAAACCAATTTATAGAAGATGTGGAAGAAATTTTAAAAAGTAAGAAAAGGGCGTATCAGTATAATGCTGACTCCGGAATATTTGATAAAAATCCTTACCGGGAGCGGGAAGCAGAAAAAGAGAGCGTACAGAAAATTGTTCAAAAATCAGGAGAAGTAATTGAGGTCAATCGGGAACATAAAAGGCTGCATATGGAAGCGGTGAAGGAAAGAGAAATCAGAAGGGACGGCGGAAAAAACTTTGAAAAGGATGGAACGCCCAGACAGGGTACGCTGGATGATAAGCTCCACAGGCGCAGTCTGACTTCTAAAGACGGACCTTTGACAGTAAGAATGACGGCGATTGGAGAATCCTGGGATCTGCCCCAGTTGAAAGGGAACGAAGCCATGCTGCCAAAAGCAAGTACAAACCGGAAGTCCTATCTGGAAAGTCTGAATTTGAAACTGCAGAATATCCAGGATAGAAAAAAACAGGAGCTGCTCATATCAAAAGCCATAGAAAAAATAAATTCCGAATTGAAAATATATTCCTGGCATTGCTATAAGAGAGGCTGAGTTTAAAAGTCTGTGGTAATAATTTATAATATGACACACAGTTGTCATATTCTGTGTCGTAAACTATAGTTATAAAACAAGAAAACGATAAGACACCACAAATAAATGTATCAGGTAAAGGAGACAGGGCGATGGGATTAATAACGGTAAATATAGAAAATATTGATAAGGAGCATATCTGCTGTGCAATTTCAGATAAAAAAGGGGAAACCTGCGTATCATCTAAGAAAGCATGGATGAAGGAACGATTTGCAGATGGTTTGGTATTTCGTAAACTAAATGAAAGAGGAAAAGTCTTTATAGAATATATTCCGGCTGAAAAAGCGTGGTTACCGATGGAAGCTCCCAATTATCTGCATATTAACTGCTTTTGGGTATCCGGTCAGTTCAAAGGACAGGGGTATGCTGATCAACTGTTGGAATCCTGTATCCAAGAAGCACGGGAAAAGAAAATGAATGGTGTAACGGTATTATCAGCAAAGAAGAAAATGCCTTTTTTATCCGACCCCAAGTATTTAAAGTACAAAGGGTTTTTGACTGCCGATACTGCAGCACCGTATTATGAGCTTTTATATTTACCATTAAAAGAAAATGCACCGGTTCCCGGGTTTAAGGAATGCGCAAAGGCAGGAGAGACAGATGAAAAGGGCATGGTGCTCTACTATACCAATCAATGTCCTCATACGGATAAATATGCACCTTTCATTCAGAAAATAGCAAGAGAGCACGGTACCGATGTCAAACTGTGTAAAATAGAAACAACACAGCAGGCTCAAAATGCACCCTCTCCATTTACGACATACAGCTTTTTCCATGAGGGAAAATTTGTCACAAACGAGATACTGAGTGAAAAAAAGTTTTTAAAATTTTTAGAAGACCACGGTATGTTATAATAACAGAGCAACTGCTGCATCACAGGAGGAAAAGGAATGTCAATAGAATATACCTGCAGTCAGCTGGTAACTATGATACATGCACCGATTCGTGTTATGGATAAAAATGGTACGATAATAATGAGCTATGGCGGCATGGAGGATCATGAGGATCCTCTGGTCTGCGATAGCTCATTTCGGATGGAATTACGGAAGACAGAGCAGACAGGCGTACCCTTAATTATTCAGGAGCCGTGTCAGATTTTATATGGAATCGTCTGGGATTCCCGTGATAATGCCTACGTGGCAGGACCGGTCTGCACAGGCCGTGCCGGAAGAGATGTGAGCCGCAGCCTGGCAAGAAAGCACAAAATGAATCACGAAGAAGCTTATCGTGTGGGTGAAGTGGATATGGAGACATTTGGTGCGGGCATTTTAATGTTAAACGGATTATTAAATAATCAGGAAATTTCCCGTTATGAGCTTTGGCAGAGGAATGGATTAAAAGAAGAAAGCCTGGCTGGTTCCACAAAACAAATATCAGATGAAATATTTGACCGGCAGGAGAGGGCAGTTGCCCATAACCCATACAGTCAGGAAGTACGGGAAATGGACAGCATTCGAAAGGGAGACTGCATGATGCTGGAAAAGAGCCTGGCGGAAACTTATCCCGGCAAAGTGGGCAAACTTGCCAGAAGCGAGCTGCGACAGGCAAAAAATCTGGCAATTTGTGTCATTACACTTGCATCCAGAGCTGCAATTGAGGGGGGCATACTTCCAGAGCTTGCATTTACCATGGTTGATGGTTACATTCAGAAAATAGAAGATATGGGGAGCGTAATGGAAATAGGTGCCCTGATGCGAAAGGCAGAGTACAATTTTGCCTTCCAGGTGTGGGAAGTGAAGCAAAAAGGAGACATCAATCCTTTGGTGGAACGTGCAAAAGATTACATTTTTAAAAATATGCATGTGAAAATCAGTGTGCAGGATATGGCAATGGAATTGGGAATTCATGCAGATTACCTCTCGGATTTGTTTCACCGGACGGAGGGAATCACCCTGCAGCGTTATATTATGCAGAATCGGATTCAACTAAGTGAAAATCTGCTGCGTTATACCGATTATTCAGCCAAAGAAATCGGGTATTACTTTGCATTTCATTCCCAAAGCCATTTCGGGAAGGTTTTTAAGGACGTTACCGGGATGACTCCGGGGGAGTATCGAAAGAGATTTGCAGTTATGGGGAATGACATTTGCTTGCAAAAGTAGATTTCAGGCGTGTAAATATAAGATTAATAGTATTTATACAAGATTTGTGATATATATTGGAAATGCAGTCTGGTAAAATATCAGAAAATGATATTATACAGGAGGTTTTCTTTATGGATCAGATACTTTATGGAGCGGCTTATTATGATGAGTATATGCCCGTGGAACGGCTGGATCAGGATATTAAAATGATGAAGCAGGCGGGAATTAATGTGGTCAGGATTGCCGAATCTACCTGGAGTACTTGTGAACCCCAGGACGGCGTTTTTGATTTTACCCATGTGGAGCGGGTGATGGATGCTATGGAAGCAGCCGGCATATCTGTAATCATTGGCACCCCCACCTATGCAGTGCCGACCTGGATGGTAAAAGCTTATCCGGATGTACTGGCAACTACTGTTAAAGGTAAAGGAATGTATGGACCACGACAGATTATGGATATTACCAACCCGGTCTATCTCTTTTATTCCGAACGTATTATCCGTAAGCTGATGGAGTGTACTGCAAAGCGCAAATGCGTGATTGGCTATCAATTGGACAATGAAACCAAGTATTATGGAACTGCCGGAAAAAATGTACAGGAGCGGTTTGTAAAGTATTTAAGAAATAAATTTCACAATGATCTGGAAGCTATGAACCAGGCATTTGGTCTGGATTATTGGAGTAACCGTATTAATGCCTGGGAAGACTTTCCGGATGTCAGAGGCACAATTAATGGAAGCCTGGGAGCGGAGTTTGAGAAATTCCAGAGGTCTCTTGTGGTGGAATTTCTGGAATGGCAGTCGCACATTGTTGCAGAGTATAAAAGAGAGAATCAGTTTGTTACACAAAACTTTGATTTTGAATGGAGAGGGTATTCTTATGGGGTACAGCCCGATGTAAATCATTACCAGGCAGCGAAATGCCTGAGCGTGGCAGGAACCGATATTTACCATCCTACCCAGGACGATCTGACCGGTGCAGAAATTGCTTTTGGCGGGGATTCTACCAGATCTCTTAAACAGGATAATTATCTGGTGCTGGAGACCGAAGCTCAGGGATTTCCATGCTGGGTGCCCTATCCCGGGCAGCTGCGGCTCCAGGCTTACAGCCACCTCGCCAGCGGTGCAAATGCAGTGATGTACTGGCATTGGCACTCCATTCATAATTCTATGGAAACTTACTGGAAAGGGTTGCTCAGTCATGATTTTAAGGAAAATGCAACCTATCAGGAAGCGGGAATTATAGGCAATGAGCTAAAAAGGATTGGGACAAAGCTGGTAAATTTAAAGAAGCAGAATAAGACGGCAATACTGGTAAGTAATGAATCCCTGACAGCACTGAAATGGTTCCCGATTGACATGGGAGCATCCACGGCGCCAAAACTTTATTATAATGATGTGGTTCGCTGGATCTATGATGTACTGTATCAAAGCAATATAGAGTGTGACTTCATATTTCCGGAATCCGATAATCTGGAGCAGTATCAGGTACTGATCGTTCCGGCACTTTACAGTGCACCGTCAGTTCTTTTAGAGAGGATCAATTCCTTTGTGGACCAGGGCGGCCATCTGGTCACTACGTTTAAGAGCGGTTTTACAGATGAGAACGTAAAAGTACGCACTGAACAGCAGCCTGGGATTCTCAGTAAATGTCTGGGCGTAAACTACAGTCAATTTACCTTTCCGAAAAATGTGCGGTTGAAAAATAAGATGCCGGATAATGACATGCTGGAGAACGTAATACCGGAAGATAAATTAAATCAGCAACCGAATCTGGAAGTGAATGGGTTTATGGAATTATTAAAAACGGATACCGCAAAAGTGCTTGCTTCGTACGAGCATGCGGCATGGAATGAATACGCAGCTGTTACGGTTAATGGATACGGAAAAGGGACTGCAGTTTATATTGGATGTATGACATCAGCGGAAGTATTGAAAAATATTATTAAATATACGTATCAAAATGCAGGCCTGTGGACAGCGGATCAACAAGTAGCATTTCCTATTATAATCCGAAGCGGGATAAACCAGCAGGGAAAAGAAATCCGTTATTATTTTAATTATTCACCGGAAGAAAGAACGGTAGAATACAGTCATCCCAAGGGGGTAGAATTGTTAAATCATAATTCTGTGGAACCGGGAGAGATGATTAATCTGAAACCCTGGGGGGCAGCAATTGTAGAAGAGGGCTCCAAAGACTAAATTCTAAAATATGCTTTGCTATTATCAGCGGTAATATGCATAGCATATTTTTTTGCGTTAAGACAGGGCAGAAAGCCAAGAATATACAAACTTATCAGGTATTTGATGGTTTGCCGAAGAGAAAACTGGAGATAATGTTAAGTAATAAAAGAATCAGTAACATTACACATATTTTACATATTCTTAACCAAGCCCGGATAGAGAAAGAAAATCTGTACTGCTATGATACATAGTGCAGCGTGTTATCCCGAAAGCACAGTTAACGGCAGATACTGGAAGCGGCTGCAGTGAAATGGGTGCAGGATCCTGCAGATAACATGTGCGGATATCAGGTATCCGCAGTTATTTACGCAATACTGTACTATTAACAAAGGAGATATATGGAGCAGATTACCTATAAGAAAATCAAGGAATCAGAAGAAATAAGAGCATATATAAAAAAGGGAAATGACAATCTGGGTGTGCTGGGATATACGGAGCATTCTCTGAGTCATGCAGTAAAGGTAGCGCAGATCGCCGGAAGAATTTTAAAAGAACTGGGCTATAGCAAAAAGGACATTGAACTTGCTAAGATTGCCGGTTATATGCATGATATCGGCAACAGTATCAATCGGAATGACCATGCCCACAGCGGTGCAATTATGGCATTTACACTGCTTCGCCAGTACGATATTCCGCCGGAAGATGCAGCTACGATTGTCAGTGCCATAGGGCAGCATGATGAGAAGACAGGAACGGCAGTAGATGCAGTATCAGCTGCTGTCATATTAGCTGATAAGACAGATGTTAGAAGGAACCGTGTGAGAAATGCAGTGAAAGAAAGTTTTGATAAACACGACCGGGTAAACTATGCAGCAGTTACTTCAGAACTGACCATTCAGACTGAGACAAAGACAATCCAGCTAAGTGTGGAACTGGATGAAAGTATTTGTTCAATTATGGATTATTTTGAAATCTTTTTGCAGCGGATGCTGATGTGCAAGCGTGCAGCCGAAATGCTGGGGTCGAAGTTTAAGCTGACAGCGAATGGTCATAAAGTCTGTTAAACTGCAAATGTGAGAGGTCATATACAAGAGATAAGAAAATGAGGATGTGAGCCACATGAAAGATAAAGACATGAAAGATAGAGATATGAAATATAAAGATACGAAAGATAAAGATATGAAAGATAAAGACATAAAAGATAAAGACATGAAAGATAAAGACATGAAAGATAAAGATAAAAAACATAAAGACATAAAAGATAAAGATATGAAAGGAAATGAGATGTCTTGCTTTGAAAACCGGGAATTATCCTGGCTGAAATTTAATGAACGTGTATTAGAAGAAGCTGCTGATCCAAAGGTGCCCACTTGTGAGCGCCTTACTTTTCTGTCCATTTTTCAGAGCAATTTGGATGAATTTTTTATGGTCAGGGTAGGTTCCCTACATGACCAGATGCTTTTATCAAAAGAAATCAGGGAAAATAAAACGCAGATGACCAGTAAGGAGCAGATGGAGGCCATTTTCAAACGGGTCAGGGAGCTGGGAAAAGCAAAAGACCAGATTTATGAGGAATTAATGCTACTTCTGGAAAAAGAAGAAATTCAAATGGTCAAAGTTAAAGAACTGACAACTGGGGAAATTGATTATTTGGAGCGCTACTTTGAACAGGAGATTATGCCGCTTCTATCCACCATGGTGGTAGGGAAAAAACAGCCGTTTCCATTTCTGAAAAATAACGAGATCTATGCTGCAGCAGTATTAGAAACAAAAACAGACCGTGAAAAATTTGGTATTGTTCCCTGCAGCAGTGAAGTATTCGGAAGACTCACGGCTATTCCGGGAAGAGCTGGAAGCTTCCTGCTGGTAGAAGAATTAATCCTTCATTTTCTGCCAAAAGTATTCAATAAATATCGGGTGAGTGCAAAGTCTCTGATTCGGATAACCAGAAATGCTGATATTGATGCAGATAGTATCTTTGATGAAGATCTGGATTATCGGGAGCATATGGCGGAGGTTGTAAAACTCAGAAGAAGACTTTGTCCCGTAAGGCTGGAATTGAGCAGGGAGCTGGATCATAAGATGACGGCTAAGCTGTGTGAACACCTGTTATTAAAAAAAGAGCAGGTATTTGTGTCCCAATCGCCAATAGATCTTTCTTTTGTATTCCAGATTCAGGATCAGCTTAGAATGAAAAGCGAATTGTTTTTTGAAAAAAGAATCCCTCAAAAATCACCTGCTGTAGATGAAAAAAGACCGGTCATCGATCAGATACTGGAGCATGACATGTTACTGTCTTATCCATACGAGAGCATCAGACCATTTATTATGATGCTGAATCAGGCAGCGGAGGACCCTTATGTTGTATCAATAAAAATGACTCTTTACCGCCTGGCTAAGCATAGTGAAGTCATTGGAGCCCTGGTAGAAGCCGCGGAAAACGGTAAGCAGGTAGATGTCCTGGTAGAGTTAAAAGCCAGGTTTGATGAGGAAAATAACATAGAGTGGTCCAGAAGGCTGGAAGAGGCCGGATGCCATGTCATCTATGGCGTGGACGGGCTAAAGGTACATTCCAAACTTTGTCTGATTACCAGGAAAAGAGAAGGACAGATTGAATATATTACACAGGTGGGAACTGGAAACTATAATGAAAAAACAGCCCGCCTCTATACGGATTTATCCCTGATGACTGCGGATAACAGAATAGGTATAGAGGCAGCCGGCGTCTTCCAGGCACTAGCTATGGGAGAAGTAGTGGAATCAGCAGAACATCTTCTGATAGCCCCCAAATGCCTGCAAAACAAAGTACTGGAAATGATGGATGAAGAAATCCGTGCAGCAAAAAATAACGAACAGGCATATATCGGGCTAAAATTAAATTCCCTGACAGATAAGAAAATTATTGATAAACTAATAGAGGCATCAAGGGCCGGAGTAAAGATAGAGATGATTGTACGGGGAATCTGCTGCCTGCGTTCCCGTATTCCGGGGCAGACAGATCAGATAAAGATAATCAGCATCGTTGGCAGATACCTGGAGCATTCCAGAATCTATATTTTTGGTGACAGGGAAAGAGCAAAAATATATATAGCATCAGCTGATTTTATGACCAGGAATACACTGCGCAGAGTGGAAGTAGCAGTACCAATTTATGATACCCATCTAAAAGTGAGAATACATGAAATGTTTATTACAATGCTAAATGATAATGTAAAAGCAAGAGAGCAAATGGAAGATGGTTCCTATCAGAAAGTGGCAGCATCAGAAGTAGCGCTGGATTCCCAGAAGCTGTTTTATCAGGTTGCTTACCAGCATACAAATAAGCAGTAAAATGCCGGAGGACCACGAAATTAAAAGCGTTGTGGTCCTCCATTAGAAATAATTTAAAAAAATTCAAATTAAGTATTGACAAATCTTAGAAATCATTGTAGAATTATCTACGTTGCTGAACGGAACAAATACAGAAAAGCAAACAACAGGAACAGCAGTCTTTAAGCCCAGATAGCTCAGTCGGTAGAGCAGAGGACTGAAAATCCTCGTGTCGCTGGTTCGATTCCGGCTCTGGGCATTGCGAAAGCAAAAGCAACACACAATTTCATATGCGGGTGTAGTTCAATGGTAGAACACTAGCCTTCCAAGCTAGATACGTGGGTTCGATTCCCATCACCCGCTTTTCATCGAAAGATGATTATGCGCGAGTGGCTCAGTTGGTGGAGCGCGACCTTGCCAAGGTCGAGGCCGCGGGTTCGAGTCCCGTCTCGCGCTTTTGTTTTGCCCTGAAAACTAAGGTTTTCGGGGCTTTTTCTTTTATTCCACTTTATTCCACTTGTTTATTAAAGATATCATTATGCTAATGTTTCCACATCTGTTTGCTCGTTAACATAAAATATTTCTGTCTGGCTTGTTTTTTTTAACTGGTTTTGTATATTTCATCTAATTTAATCTCAAATTCCTTATATTGATTGATTTCAACGAATCCTTTTCGTTTGTAGTAATCCAGCAGCTGCCTTTCAATGGTAGCCATATTGTTGTATTGCTTCCGTGTTAGTTGTTTCGATTCTATTTTTTCCAATGCCCATTTTTCCAGGTAGAGTGAGGTTAGCTCCCTGACTGGTTTATGCACGATTTCATCATTCATGTAGTATCGTTTCCATTCAGAGTGTAACCGCTGGGCGTTGTTATTACTATTTGATTGTAACATTTTGTAATTTAACCATTCATCATAGATTGAGTAAAGTGTAACTTGTTCCGACCTTTCTTTTTCTTTGTAGAAATTTACTACATCTTGTTCAACGTCTTCTTTCTTTTTGTGTTTAAAATATTTCTTTTTTTATGCGCTGCATCAGTCCATACATAGGCGTAGTACCTTGTGTCTTTGCCTTGCATCTGTTCAATTTTACACACTGTATTAATGTGATTATTTAACATATCTTGTCTTTTGCTTGCTTTGCGCTCGTAAAAAGATTTAAGAAATAGATAATCTTTGATGATAGAGAGTAGAGTACAAAGGTAAGCAGTTTCCGGTATGTGCATGCCTTTTTATTGACCGTCATTCTGCAAAGATCAGATATAACCCCAAAATACAATCAGTGACAACAGAATTAAAATATATTATAATGTCTTTAATCCAGATCATGGCAGGTAGTGGATAAGAAATGTAATGTAAAGAGCACCCGCCTGACAGCTTCAATCAGCGGTCTGTAACCTTAATTTCAGGATCGTAATGTAACCTCGCTACGAATCCAAAATTGAGTGGCTGCATTCAGCATATTGGAAAAATCAGTCAGGTTCAAGCATCTTTCGGACACGTTTTCCTGTGTGTCTTAATATTCGTGGATGGGAGTAGTAATGAGATCGTTGCGGCGTTTGTCAACGCCTAAGGAAAGGTAACGGCTAAAGTTGTGCTGCAGAGTCACAGCAGCGAATGCAGATAATATAATGTATAATTGTAAAGTTACGGTAATATAAAGGGCATTAAAGTAAAAAGCTGGGATAGTTGAGATGCTTTATAAGGAGATTTAAGGGAACGTAAAAATTTGAAAGATAAAGGCAGCCGCAATACGGTAGGGTGTTAGATTCGTTAGAATGTCCCTGGTGTATGACAGCTGCCTTTATGTATCTGATATTTATAAAAATATTCCATTAAATATATAAGTTATGCGCTTCTTTCAAATTTCTCCAATATCTGTTGTATTGCATATTCTGTATCTTTGTTATGGGGATTTTGCGCGATGTCATCATTAAGGAAGTCAGGTACTAATTCAATAAATCGGGAAAGTTCCGATGCACTGGAAGCCTGTAAATAATGAAAATAAAAACTGGTATCTGTCATAGTGGCTAAATCTGTTAGATTTCTTGCTAATACATGGTTATCCATCGATAGTTGTTATCCTCCTTATATTTATATTGATAAATACTACTTTATACTATTTTATACGAATAGTCAATATTATATCGCAGATAATGCTATATTAGGAGATGAGGTGGTATGCAATGGGAGAAATGAAACCTTTAAAAGCAAAAGTAAGTATTACACTGGATGAAGATATTATAGTTGAGCTAAAGCAGCTGGCTGAGAAAGAAGACCGTTCTTTAAGCCAGTTTATAAATCGCATACTAAAAGGATATCTTAAAAGTGAAGAGAATTATCAAAAATAAGGTAATACACAATATTTTAAGAGTGTAATCAAAAAAGGAACGTTTCAGAACATTGGAATGTTCCTTTTTTCAATCCCAGAAAGTACCATTGTCTTGATGTGACAACTATGATAATATATGTTTTGTAACATAAACGTAACACAAATGTAACAAATAAGAAAGTGAGGTAGTAATATGTTATCAGCATTATTAGCAACTGCAATAATTGGGGCACCTGTAATGGATATGGATGCCGGAAAATTAAATGCGGCTCTGGAACAGGCAAAAGTAAATGGGTGTGCAATTGTACAACAGATAGATATATCCAACAGCGACATTAAAGCTGAGTTGGAAAAGCTGGGAATTAATATTTCGGAGATTACAAATTGCCCTGATATTAATAACCCGGAGACAGAGACCCCGGAAACAAATGCGCCGGAAACGAATGCGCCGGAGACAGAAGCCCCGGAAACAAATGCTCCGGAAACAAATGCGCCGGAGACAGAAGCGCCGGAAACGAATGTCCCGGAAACAAATGCGCCGGAAACGAATGCGCCAGAGACTAATGCCCCGGAAACAGACGGAAGCCAGGATGTCAGTGCAGCCAGAAAAGTTGCGGATCTGGTAAATCAGGAGCGTGCAAAAGCCGGACTTGCTCCATTAGAAGTAAAAGTGAACCTGCAGACAGCAGCACAGGTACGTGCAAAAGAAATTGAAAAATCATTTTCTCATACAAGACCAAATGGCAGCAGTTTTAGTACCGTATTGTCAGAAAATGGCGTTGATTACAGAGGATCAGGTGAGAATATTGCCTGGGGACAGAGAAGTCCGGAAGAAGTAATGAACGGCTGGATGAATTCAGATGGACATCGTGCAAATATTTTAAATAAAAACTTTAAGTATATTGGTGTAGGTTATCATGTGAACAGTAATGGCACAGGATACTGGACACAGTTATTTACTTATTAATCTCTATATGTTTTTTGGCAGATAGACCCCTAATTACGATATTGACATAGACACAACCCCTGAAATACCCTGTGAAATTCTCTTACAGACAGAAGAGAATTTTACAGGGTATTTTTAATAAAATTATGTGGCATTAGCCAGAACCTTGATTTTGATAACGTTAACAAGATTGATACATAAGGTAAATAGTTTATCAAATGCTATGCTGAACAATGTACCAAATAAATTATTAATGATTCGAAACAGTATTGCATTTATTAATCCAAACTGAGGAACTACAATGGAGATAGCACCAAAACAGTTAAATGCGCTCTGCCATTTATATGAACTGCATAATCCAAGTACCAGACCGCCGAAAATTCCGATAAAAGGAATGAAAGTATCCGGCAAAAAGTAATAAACGACGCCAAATGCAATACTGCCTATAATTACAAATGGAGCTCTCCTGCAGGCACGGAACGTCAGATCATGGGTAAAGGGCTGTAACAGTGACATGCAGGCAATACCCACCCAGATAGGTCTTGAAAAATGCAGAATTTCAGCAAGAAACAGGGATAGGGAAATTCCCAATGCCATTTTCAATTGCCATTGTGTGCGCAGCGTTCCCAAATTGAATTCTTTAAATAAGTCCTTAAATGAACGGCGGTATATTATTTTGTAGTGTTTGTGATAGAAAACAGCAGCGACGATAATACCACCGAATAAAAGTCCTGCTATCCTTTTCAGATAGGCATCTCCGGTTACGTCATAGCCCATCAGCAGCAGGTATCCAAGAATAATCGTGGAGTGGTTAGACATTATAATATTATGGCAGGATAAAATCAGAAGGGTTATAATGCAAATTAGGTTTATGACAAGATCGGCTCCGGGAGAAACCTTGGAAGCCAATTGCGGACCAACAGCCAGAATGAGAAAAGAGGCAATTAAGGTTAACGCTGCATGATTCGCCTTTATACCCAGATCTGCTTTTTCAAAGACCATCACGGCAATTACAGTAATTACACCAACAATACTGTTATCAGGGCCAAACAGTGCGGTAAACAGCAGGACTACAATCATGCAAAATAAAACTGTAGATACAATTTTAAGCCCATATGCAAAGCTATATCGCATTTTTTCTTTTTTATCCCGGGTATCTTTAATCAATGATTTTACTTTTGCAGTATCCATGCGCATTACACTATATGTATTCATATTATATACTCCTTTCGAACCAGAGACAGCAGACTGAAAATTGCCATCTGGAAATTATTAAGAATTTTGCAGACTAGAGCGCGTTTTAAAATTGCTTTATGACAGATGTGCGTCACAGTTTGTGGGAGATTTGTCCCGGATGAAGGGCGCGTAGCGGGCTACGTAACCTGAATTCGGGGCAAATATGCCGCAAAGTGGGGCGTGAAGATGGCAGGAATAAATTTTCAAACACGCTCAAGTACATATGACATCATTAACCACTATTACCATATCATGGAATAAAAATTTGTCAACCACGTTAAATTCTTAAGAAATTATGAAAATTTTGGAAGCGGTCTGAAGAGAGGGAAAATGGATATATGGTTAATAAAAAAATCAGTACAAAGCAGCAGTCAGGCGGCGGTGTACTGATTTCGACAGATAAGCATATTTGGTTACTGCAGATAGGTAAGGTATGTACTACAGATAGATAAGGTATATACTACAGATAGATAAGGTATATACTGATGTAAGAATAGGTATGCACTGCTGGTTTTGCTAATTGTTCTTCCATTTTTTACACTGCTCAATCCGGAGTCCGTTGTCTCCTTGGCTTTCATCATAAGCAAACTGGTTCAGAAGGTCACATGGGAATTCTTTGCAGGTCCCGCAATGCTCCTGTTTCTTTGACTCACAGCAATCTTTTACCGGGCAGGCATCCCCCCAGAATGGTTTCTGAATCTGAAGACATCCTGAACAGATGCCATCCTTTTTAAAGGAACAGGCAGAACATAGTATTCCGCATCTTGATTCAATCATGCTGAATTTCTCCTTTCGTATTATAGGGTCAGAACGTTATCTGACTATGAAAGTATTATAGCAGGAGCAACAGGACAACTGTATGTCATGTTGCGGAATAGATGTCATTCATTTTTTTAATAATCTGACAAATTTCATCTCTTATGAAAACGGGTTCAATGACTTCCGCCAGATTTCCAAAGCTTAAGATCCAACTGATCATGTTTTCTTTATTGGCAAAGCCGAATCGGAAAGAGAGACGTCCGTCCTCTGCTACGGAACAACAGTCAATGCCATATTCTTCGATTAGTTTCCATTTTACAGAGGGATGGAATAAGGCGTGAAGCTGATAATGGTCGGGAAAGGCATGTTCAATATCACCCTCGTATTCCGGTAGTTCCCTTGGAAGAAAAGAAGTATCCTCTAGTGTGAGATCCCAAAGGCGGTTTAGTTTGAAGAGCCGCATATCATCTCTTTGCAGACAATATCCCCAGATATACCAGGAAGTCCATTGAAATACAATCAGATAGGGCTCAAGAATACGCCTGCTTTCACCATTGTTTGCATAGTATTGAAAAGAAATGAGCCTGGATTCATCGATTGCTTTTTGAATTAATTCAATTTTGGGAGCAAGGGAACCTTTATAATACGATGCCAGATTAACAAAGATATGGTCGCTGGATGAATATACAGAGCGCTTTTTTATAGATAATTTATCCATAAGCCGGCGGTATTTTCTTGTGCCGGAAACACTGTCCAGTCCCTTCAAACCGGTAAGAATAGACTGCATTTCACGGGAAGTCAGCAGGGTTTTATCAATCTTATATCCTTCAGCGATAGAAATGCCCCCATTGGTTCCCTGGGTAGTAACCAGGGGGATGCCTGCTTTGCAGATATCCTCAATATCCCGGTTAATGGTACGTCTGGATACTTCGAATTTTTCCGCCAGATATGGCGCGGTAACTTTCTCTTTCTGTAGCAGAATGGATAAAATACCGATTAACCTGTCTATTTTCATTTTACTACCTCGTAATATTTTAATAGCCCATGGCTGCTTTAACAATCTCCATCTGTTCTGTGGATGTTAACTTCTCCAATAGGGAAAATGCAACCTGGGCAGCGGTCTGCGGACAATAGGAGGTGATTACATTCCGATCGATTACTACGGGATCATTTACGATTTCCACTTCGAATTGTTCCAGTTGTTTTTGGCGGTATCCATCCCGGAGATGATAGGTGGTTCCTTTTCGCCCTTTTAAGATACCGCTTTTTCCAAGGGGAAGTGCAGCGACGCAGACAGAAGCGATGGGCTTTTCTTTTTCGTCGAAGCAGCGGATAAGATGTAACAACTTTTCATCATAAGCTTCCTCATAAAACCCAAATTCTTCAAACCCACCGGGGATAGCAAGGGCATCGTAATCATCAGGATCAATTTCATCAATCAGAGTGTCTACAATCACGGGAACACCAAAAGTACTTAAGACTTCTTTTTGAAACCCGCAGGTAGTGACAGTGACATCACATCCGTAATCATTGCGTGCCCATCCTAAAACGTCTATAAATACACTGAATTCCATTGTTTCAAAGCCTTTTGCTAAAAAAAGTAAAGTTTTCATAGAGCCTCCTAAAATAATATTTTGTTCATTATACGACACCAGTGATTTAATTGCAATTGCATTTTCGAATGGATCTTTAAGAATACTGTACAAATGAAGGAAAACTTATAGTATAATCAAAACAGAAAATAAGGAACAAATAAGGAACTAATAATAAGGAACAAATAAGGAACTAATAATAAGGAACAAATAATGTTAAAACCGGAAGTATCTGGCCCGGAAATATAAGGAGTGAATGATGAAAGGAATATTAATAATAGAAGACGATGAAATGCTGAATGCAGGACTGTGCTATAACCTTCAGATGGAAGGGTATGAGGCAGTTCCGGCGTTTGATGCAAATGGGGCGTGGAAACTGATAAATGACAGAGAATTCGCACTGGTGCTGATGGATGTAAATCTGCCGGATGGGGATGGATTTACACTTGGCAGGAAAATCCGGGAGAAAAGCAGTGTACCCATTATATTTTTGACGGCAAATGATATGGATGAGGATATGATAAAAGGGTTTGAGGCAGGGGCGGACGATTATATTACAAAACCTTTTAATATCAAAGTCGTTTTGCAGCGGATTCAGGCGATATTAAGAAGGTGTGAAGGGAAGAAATTATCGGTTATGCACTGCGGGAATCTGGAGATTCATTTTGAAAGGCAGACCGTTTTAAAGCAGGGCAGGCCTCTGGTTTTGACACCTACAGAATTTAAACTGCTGACCAAATTCTGCAGCAACCAGACCCAGGTGCTTACAAGGCAGATTCTGTTGGAAGATCTGTGGGATGCGGATGGAAATTTTGTGGATGAACATACCCTGACAATTAATATCAGCCGTTTGAGATCTAAGATATCAGATGATAAGTATTCCTATATTAAAACCATTTATGGAGTAGGATATCAATGGGTAGTGGAAGAAATCAGGAAAAATAATTAAATCAATGAAGACAGGGGGAATATAAATTGAGTGTGCAAAATTGGATAGTTTTATATGTTCTTACAGTGGGATGCCTGGCCGTGGGAATGATATTTATGTGGTTGGCAATGAGAAAAAAATTTGTGAATTATACCGACCAGATATATCAAAGCATTGAATGCATTTTGAAGGGAGAGGGGGTAGGCGGCTTTGAACTGGATGAGGATACGCTTTCTTCTAAGATTCAGATGATGCTAAAGAGACTTTATGATATTACCTGCGCTTCTGTGGAAGAAAACAGGAATCAAAAGAAAGTTGTCCAGGAGATGGTTTCTGATATATCCCATCAGCTGAAAACACCGATTGCCAATATTACAATGTATTCAGATACCATTCTGAATCATGAATTAAACCGTGAGGATGAGCACCGGTTTCTTAAGGTGATGCAGGAGCAGATTGAAAAACTGGATTTTTTGGTGCGTTCTCTAATGAAAATGTCCAGGCTGGAAAATAATATGATTGTTTTAAAAAAAGAAAAAGCCTTCGTGATGGATTGTATTATGGAGTCTGTGGATAGTATTGAACTGGCTGCTAAGAAGAAAGAAATAGATATTGAAATAAGGGCAGATAAGAAGACAGTGGCTGCTTTTGACCGGAAATGGACTACTGAGGCACTATTTAACATTCTGGATAATGCAGTGAAATATACGCCGGATAAAGGTAAAATCAGGATTACGGTAGAAGAATCTGAGATGTTTACAAAGATTGTCGTGGAAGATACGGGGATTGGGATTGGAAATGATCATATCAATGATATTTTCAAACGGTTTTACCGTGAACCTAAAGTGCATAAAAAGCCTGGAATTGGGATAGGACTGTATTTATCCAGACAGATTATCAGCAGCCAGGGTGGATTTATCAAAGTAAAGTCCAGAGAGGGCGAAGGCAGCAGTTTTGGAGTGTATCTGATTAAAGAGAAGGAATAGTTTCAAAATTGAAACTATTTCTTTTTCTATTGAGAGGGTTTTGAAACAATCCACTGATAAGATTATATTATCCAATCAGGAAACGTCTCATTTAATTGTGACCGGCAATGGAGAAAAGATGATAATTAAGCGGAGGATAATAGGGATGACAGTATTAGAAACAAAAAATCTTACAAAGTATTATGGAGAAGAACCCAATGTTGTACGGGCATTGGATGGTGTAAATTTAAAAATTGAAGAAGGTGCTTTTGCAGCGGTTGTAGGAACTTCCGGAAGCGGTAAATCTACTCTTTTGCATATGCTGGGAGGTCTGGATAAGCCTACGGGAGGTAGTGTCATCGTAGCAGATAAAGATTTATCCCAGATGAACGATGAAAAGCTGACGGTATTTCGCAGAAGGAGAATCGGATTTGTTTTCCAGAATTACAATCTGGTTCCCATACTGAATGTATATGAAAATATTATTCTTCCAATTCAGCTGGATGGAAACAAAACGGATGAGGAGTATGTTAAGAAAGTAGTAAAGATGCTGGGGTTAGAAGAAAAGCTTACAAATATGCCGAATATGCTTTCCGGGGGACAGCAGCAGAGGGTGGCAATTGCAAGGGCATTGGCAACAAAACCGGCAATTATTCTTGCGGATGAGCCTACCGGTAATCTGGACAGTAAGACAAGTGCAGATGTACTGGGACTTCTAAAATTAACAAGCAGCCAATTTCATCAGACAGTAGTGATGATTACACATAATGAAGAAATTGCCCAGATGGCAGATG
>NZ_JNGB01000054.1:0-20649 GCF_001029355.1 Robinsoniella sp. RHS | reverse complement strand
CTGGGTAATGCTCTGATTCAGGCTCTGTCCCAGCGTATCCACATCATTTGTGATGCGGGATAAAACCTCACCCACAGTTTTGGACTCAAAATACTTCATCGGCATCCTGTTAATTTTCTTGGAAATCTCTTCACGGAAACGGTAGCACAGCTTTTGTGAAATACCGCTCATAATCCATCCCTGTACAAAGGACAGGCAGGAACTGAATAGATATAAGCCCAACATTAAAATCAGTATACGTCCAATTTTTGTAAAATCAATTCCTCCCGAACCGGATATCTTCGCTACCAGGCCATTGAATAATTCCGTTGTTGCTTTACCAAGAATCTTAGGTCCCAGAATTCCAAAAATTGTTCCTCCCACTGCGAATATAAATACGCCGATCAACGCAATTTTATAACTTCCCATATATCCTGCAAGTTTGCGGATTGTTCCTTTAAAATCTTTTGCCTTTTCCCCCGGAACCATTCTGGAACCAGGTCCATGGCGCCCTGTTTTCATTTTTGGCGGCTGGTTGTTTCCTTCACTCATGATGCTGCGCCTCCTTTCAATTCTGCTTCCGATAACTGGGATCTGGCGATTTCCAGATAAGTTTCACAACTTTCCAGTAATTGTTCATGGTTACCGATTCCTGCTATTTTGCCTTCATCTAAGACGATAATCTGATCTGCATGAAGAATCGTACTGATACGCTGTGCAACAATGATGACAGTAGCATCTGCAATCTTTTCATTCAATGCCTTACGCAGAACCACATCTGTCTTGTAGTCCAAAGCAGAAAAACTGTCATCAAAGAGGAATACTTTTGGCTTTTTCGCAATTGCCCTTGCAATGGAAAGACGCTGTTTCTGTCCTCCTGAAACGTTGCTTCCTCCTTCAGATATGCTGCTGTGGTATTTATCCGGTTTTGTATCGATAAACTCTGTGGCTTGTGCTATCCCGGCTGCTTCTTCCATATATTTATCGGGAATATCTTCCCCGCCAAACTTAATATTTGATTCAATATCTCCTGAAAAAAGTACTCCTTTTTGGGGCACAAACCCTAATATATCCCTCAGTTTATTTCTGGATAAGTCACGGATATCCACACCATCCAAAGTAATTCTGCCTCCGGTCACATCATAAAATCTTGGAATCAGATGGATCAAAGTGGATTTCCCACAGCCCGTACTTCCGATAATTGCAGTGGTCTGTCCCGGTCTGGCAGTAAAATTCAAATGTTCCAGGGCATCTTCATCAGCGCCCGGATAGCGGAAGGACACATCTTCAAATGCAACGATTCCCTTCCAATGTGATATGGTATTATCCAATGTATCTTTTTTATCCTTAATCACAACATCTGTCTCAATTACTTCATCGATACGGTTTGCGGAAACGCCTGCTCTTGGAAGCATGATTGAAATCATGGTTAGCATCAGGAAGCTCATTACAATCTGCATGGTATACGTAATAAATGCCATCATATCCCCAACCTGAAGGTTGCCGGCATCAATTCCCTTGCCGCCGAACCATACGATCATAACTGTAATACAGTTCATAATCAGCATCATTGCCGGCATCATAAAAGTCATAACACGGTTTGTAAATAACTGAGTAGACTTTAAATCCAGATTCGCATCAGCAAACCGTTTCTCTTCATATTTTTCTCTGCTGAATGCACGGATAACAGGAATTCCAGTTAAGATTTCTCTGGAAACCAGATTCATTTTATCCACCAGAATCTGCATTTTCTTAAATTTAGGCATTGCAACTGAAATCAATATTCCCACTAACAGGATAATTGCCCCTACAGCCACACCGATAATCCATCCCATGCCCGTTTGTGTATACCCGACTTTCATTATACCGCCTATGCCCAGAATCGGTGCATATAGAACCATACGCAAAAGGATTACGGACACCATCTGAATCTGTTGAACATCATTGGTGCTGCGTGTTATCAGAGATGCTGTAGAATACTGATCCATCTCCGTATTGGAGAATGACAGTACTTTCTTAAATACCCGGCCTCTCAGCGTCATTCCAATCTTTGCGGCGGTGTAAGACGCCAGCATTCCCACGAAGACCGCAGCAATCATGGATACAATGGCCAGTGCAAGCATCATTAGCCCCTTATGTATCAGATAATCGGTCTGGTAATTCCCTAGATCAATCCCCATTGCCTTATACTCTTCCTTATCAAACAGTAATGCTTTCTGTTCTATAATGGAATCACTGTAGTCCCCAAACTTCTCCAGCGCCTGATCTTTCATTTGAAGAATCTGATCTTTTGTCATCATTCCGGATGCAAGTGCCTGTTTTATCTGGTCAATATCCACTTTCCCGGACTCTTTTGCAGAAGAAAGCATCAGCATAGGTGTTCCCAGCATTTCATCCAGTTTTTCGATTTCTTTTTTACCTTTTTTATTTAGATGCAGGTAACCATCATCCTGCTTATCATAAGCAGCTTTCACCGTTTCCTCTTCTTTCTCTGTCAAAAACAGACACAGACTATCCATCGTTTCCTGACGCATCTGATCCGGAGCCACGTTGGCAATACCTCCCTGCTGAATCCCTACGTCTACAATGTCCGAGGTATAAGATGGCAATGCCAGATCGCAGTATGCCTGCACAATCAAAAGCAGTACAATGCACAGGATCAGCATTTTACACTCACTTAAATATTTAAAGAGTTTCTTCATCCTTATCTCCTTTCCCGCTGTCTTCCAATTCTTCTTCCATAACAGAAGTCATTTTATTGATCAGGCTGATCAGCATTTCTACATTTTCATCTCCCATGCGTTTCATGACCCGTTCGGAAAAGTCATCCATGGCTTTTGCTGCCATATCCCGCCTTTCCATTCCTTTTTCCGTAAGATATACATAGGTATTTCTGCGGTCATTTCGGTCTACTTCTCTTCGTATCAGATCTTTTTCTTCCATATTACGCAGGGTCCTTGATGCTGCCGGCGGTGAAACCCGTAGACTCTTGGCCAGGTCAGACACGATGATTCCCCTGCCCTCTCCGGCTCTCTCCTGACATTTGCGAATCATTTCCAGTGCAAAGAATTCCCCTTGTGATACATTGGAGAACACATGGCTCATATTCAGCTTTCGCATACGATGTGCTGCCCGGATAAACTCTTCTTTTAAATTTTTTTCACTCATATCCACACTCCTTTCTCTATCCACTTCCCTATTACATACCGTGATTATTATTTATCCACGATATTAGTTAACTTAGTTAATCATTTACATTGATAAGTATATGCTCACCTAAATAAATTGTCAATCCTTTAATTATAAAAAATTTATTAAATTCATTATCAAAAAGAATTGCCTTTTGCAGTTTAAAAGCTTATGATGTGTGTATACTACAAATAAAGCGGGGAACAAGTGAGATGAAAAGGTAACTATACATTAGAGCGTATAATTAAACGGAGGTTTCCAATGATAAAGAAAATTGACCACAGTAAAATGGGCAGAAGTGAACTTGGATGGCTAAACAGCTGGTTTCATTTTTCATTTGCCGAATACTACAATCCCGACAATATTCAATACGGTGCACTGCGTGTCATAAACGATGATCTAATACAGGCACACACCGGATTTGACACACATCCCCACAAAAACATGGAAATCATCACCTATGTGGTTGACGGTGAACTCACCCACGGCGACAGTATGGACAACAAACGGACGCTTACCCGGGGCGACATACAGTACATGAGTGCCGGAACCGGCATTTATCACAGTGAATTAAATGAATCAGATGAACGCCTGCGCCTGCTGCAGATCTGGATTTTACCGGATGCAGCAGAATATATTCCCCAATATGGTGACTATACTTTTCCCTGGATTAACAGGCTGAATCAGTGGTTCCAGATTGTATCATCTGAAGATGGTACAGCGCCAATACGCATTCATCAGGATATAAATATATTTGTAACCCAGCTTATTCAAAATCAATCCCTGGAGTATGAAATCCTTCCGGGACGCCAGGCATATCTGGTATTAATTGAAGGACGGGCACAATTAAATGAAGTTACGTTAGAGAAAAGGGATGCCGCAGAAATCTCTGCCGGAAAATTGACCATACAGGCACAATCAGAAGCCCATATTATTTTTTTTGAAATGAAAGAACGTTAAACGCAAAGACTTCCGACAGATCGCAATTCTGCCGGAAGTCTTTGTATTTATTACCTCTTTTATTCAAACCGAAAAACAGGAAATCCTTCATCATTCCATTTAACCTGCATTAACATTGCGTGGCGGTTTGGATTATACAATGGATCCCCGATAATTTCTTTCTCCGTTCTCGCATGATACACCATCATGTCATTTCCATCATTATCTTTCGTAAATGAATTATGCCCGGGTCCATAGATCCCATAAGCTTCATCTGAGGATAAAACAGGCATACGTTCTTTTTTCCAGGATAATGGATCCAGCAGATTGCTGTCCTCGCTCGCACTGAGCATCCCCATGCAATAAGCAATTCCTGTTTCACTTGCCGAATAGGTCAGGAATATCTGCTTATTATTTTTAATCACAGCCGGTCCTTCATTCACCCAGAAACCAACCCGTTCCCATGGATAGTCCGGTGTAGTCAGCAGCACCTGAACTGATTTTAATTTATACGGTGT
Source organism: Robinsoniella sp. RHS (assembly GCF_001029355.1). Taxonomy (NCBI): domain Bacteria; kingdom Bacillati; phylum Bacillota; class Clostridia; order Lachnospirales; family Lachnospiraceae; genus Robinsoniella; species Robinsoniella sp. RHS. The sequence continues at coordinate 16,024 of NZ_JNGB01000054.1, read as the reverse complement.
TTCCAATTCTCCTATGTATAGGTTGGATATCTGCTTTCCAACACCTACTTTTTCAGCCCATACATAATAGTACTTTCCCAGGTTCTCGAATACGGTTGCATCCAGGGAAAATCCACGAAACGAAAATTCATCTTCATCGGCGCACTGCATCATTCCCCTCTCAGTCCAGATTCCCGTTATCGGATTCTCATCACCGCACTCCAATACATAGGGACGGATCGCCCATATATCCTCTTTGTCACCTGCTGCAAAATACAGGTACCATTTCTGATCCAGATAATGCAGCTCTGGTGCCCAGATGTGTTCACTCATTTTCCCGTGCCCATGCTTGTGCCAGATCTCTGTCTCTTCTGCAAAAGGCAGTTCCTCTAAACTTTTAGAGCGGCGCAGTACGATTCCATCATATGCAGGCACCGATGCAGTGAAATAATACCATCCATCGCTGTGGCGGTAAACATATGGATCAGCCCTCTGCATAATCCATGGTGTATTATATTTTAGTCCTTCTTTTAATTCCATTTTACCTCCGCTGCCATATAGGAGTTCAGCCCAGTGTATCTCCATCCACCGGCCTGTACTTCACTATACGTTCTTTTTTAACTTTCTTTTCATTGATGAGATCAAGCAGAAGGCTTACGGAAGTCTGTGCAACTTCCTCCACGGAATTATAAATTGTGGATAATCTGGGCGATACATATCGAAGAATATCAATATTATCAAATCCCATGATTCCATAATCTTCTACTACCTTTTTCCCCTTCATCTGAAGATATCTCATTAATTCCAATGCGATCATATCGGAAGTACAGAAGAAAGCAGTCCTTTTATCTGTGTTCTTAAGTTCCTGATATGCAGGCTCTAAGTATTCCCAGCTTTGAATCAGCCCCTGTTCCACATGGGGGTATCGATCCATTGTTTCTTTAAATCCCTTTGCTCTTTCTTCATGTACATAGACATTCTCTCTCTGGGCATCAGCCAGTGGCGGGCATACAAAGATTACCCGCTCATATTTCTTATTTACAATTTTTTCCGCTGCTTCAGCTGCAGCTTTTTTCCCGTCTATTCCAACAAAAGGGATCCCTTTTGCCACCTTATTGTCAATGGTTACAATGGGGATTTCAAGACCTTTTAAAAATTCCTTATACGCTTCCCCTTTGTTAATGGAGGAAAGAATAATTCCATCCATATGATAATCCGCCAGCCGGCAGAGCTGTTCCCGTTCTATTTCTACTTTATTTTCATGGAATGTGATATTCACAGAATAATCGATCTTCCTGGCCTCCCGTACAATCGCATTTAGCATCTGGGAAAAATAGCGGTTGTCGGAATCCATAATAACAACTCCGATATAAAATGTTTTTCCCTTAACAAGACCTCTTGCAAGCATGTCGGGACGATAGTCATGTTCTTTCGCTATTTTCAGAATCATGTCTTTTGTCTCTTCATTAATTCTTCCTGTATTATGAAGCGCTCTATGTACGGTTGTTCTGGACACCCCGCATAGCAGTGCCAGATCTTTCGTTGTTATTCCCATCTTTCTGCCCCCTTGCATATCGTAAGCCTGCATGCGATACTGCCTAAATGAGTAATGTGAACCTGTTCACATTTACCCCCTCGCATATCGCAGTAGTATGGCTTGTGAATACATTTATTCTAATACAATCCATGTGGCTTTACAATATTTATTTCCATACCCGGAAACTGCTGATTTCCAGTCACCCGTATGTGCTTTAAATACGCTCTGCTGCCCGGATCATATTCCAGGACAGGGGGGCAAGCTCACATACCAGACGGTTTCCTTCTACTTTTCCGCCGGTTATCCTGCGTGGCTCTACGGCATCGTGCCGGATTAAATTTGTCATTTTCTTATCCTCACAGCTCATAGTTACCTGCTCCGTTATTCCCTTTATCTCAAATCCCTGAAGCTCACATTCAAAACAGATGGTCTCGTCTTCACTTCGGTTGACCAGGAAAAATACCACTTCCTGTTCTTCTTCATTATATACCGTTACACTGTCTACATAAGGCACCTCACCAAACCGTTCACAGGCATAGGACGGACAGTCAAATACTTCCGCTAAGACTGTTCCTCTTCCATATCTGGAAGTATAGGAAAATGGATAAAAGATAGGCTGCACCCAAACCCCGCCGCCTTTTTCCGTCATAATAGCTGCACTGATATTGGTAAGAAGGGACTGGCATGCAATCTTAATGCGGTCTGCATATTTCAGGAAATTCATCAGCATACTGGCAAACAAAAGAGAATCTTCCATACTGTATATCTGCTCACTGAGGTTTGGCGCTACCTGCCACGGACTTTTGTCTACCTGGGCAGCCACTTCCACATCTGCCATTGACCACACACCCCATTCATCGAAACTAATGAACAATTCTTTTTCCGAACGCTTTTTTGCCTTCACATAATCGCAGGTTCCGATCACCGTCTTAATATAGCGTTCCATATCCAAAGACTGTGCCAGAAAATAAGGTGTCCCTTTATCCTGTCCATCGTAATACTGATGCAAAGATATATAATCTACATAATCATAGGTATAATTTAACGTTATAGCTTCCCATTCCGGATAAGTTGCCATGTCGGATTTGGAACTGCCGCAGGAGACTAACTTAATACTGCTGTCCACCTGTTTCATCGCTTTTGCGGTTTCCTGTGCCAGACGCCCGTATTCTTCCGCGGTCTTATGCCCAATCTGCCAGTCTCCATCCATTTCATTACCCAGGCACCATGTATGGATACCGTAAGGGTTTTTTACACCATGAGCCTTACGCATATCACTGTAAAATGTACCCTCCGGGATATTGCAGTATTCTACAAAGGAAACTGCATTTTCAATCCCCTTGGTACCCAGATTCACTGCGAAAACAGGTTCGATCTCCGCTTTTTTTGCCCACTTCATAAATTCATTTGTACCAATTTCATTTGTTTCGATTGCACGCCATGCGATTTCCAGCCTGCGGGGTCTTTCTTCTACCGGGCCTACACCGTCTCTCCAGTCGTAACAGGAAACAAAGTTCCCTCCCGGATAACGGACTGCCGTAACTCCCATTTCTTTTACTTTTTCCAGAACATCCTGGCGGAAACCATCATCATCCGCTGAAGGATGTCCCGGCTCATAGATACCGGAATACACCACACGTCCCATATGTTCTACAAAAGAACCATAAATGCGTTTATCTATCTTTCCTTTTCTGAAATTTTTGTTTACAATCATAACTGCTTTCTGCATGTTTATACCCATTGCATATTGCCGGCTTGCCTGCAATACTGCCACACTTATACAGATTGAAAGAATCTCACCGTGGCTTCCTTTCTATGACATCATTTTCTTTCAACCAAAATTTGACTTATTAATTTAAATGTCCTTCTCTTCTTTCACTCATAACCTCTACTCTTTCATACCAGCTGTGGCTATTCCTTCCACAAAATATTTCTGGCAGAATATATACAATATTAATAATGGTGCCAGTGAGATTAAAGTCGCCGCAAGGGTCGGACCGTATTTAATTACCTTATTGCCAACGAGAACAGCAAGACCTGCGGACAACGTTCTCTTATTTGCAGAACTGGTCATCATCAGCGGGTAAAGCAGATCATTCCAGTTATTCATAAAATGAAAAATACCAAGGCTTGCAATCGCCGGCTTACATAGCGGAAGCATCAATGACCAGTAAATCCGGAATTCTCCCATACCGTCGATACGTCCGGACTCTTCAATAGATTTTGGCAGTCCTGCAAAAAATGACCTCATCATATAGATACCAAATGCACTTGTGGCTCTTGGAAGTATCAGTCCAAGATAAGTATCCAGCAGATTCAATTTATAAACTTCAATATAAAGGGGTGTCATGATAATCTGAAAGGGCACCATCATCGTCAGCAATATAATGGAAAAAATAATGTTGGATCCTTTAAAATTCATCCTGGCAAATGCATACCCCGCCATGGAATCAAAAAATACACTGAGTATCGTTACCGCTCCTGCAAAAATCACGGTATTTTTTGTCATATCAAATATGGGGATACTTTTTGTAACATACTTAAACTGATTCAGCGTCCATTCCACCGGGAAAAATTTCGGTGGATACTGAATTACACCCACATCTGTTTTAAAGGAAGATACCAGCAGCCATAAAATAGGAATGACAACCGTAAGGGCAACAAACAATGTTAAAATAACACCAACTATATTTCCCAGGGATCTTTTTTTAATCATTGGCTTCTTCCCCCTTATTCAATACTAACTTTTTAAGGACAAAGGTGATAACGGCTATAATTACAAAGAGATATACGGAAATGGAAGACGCATACCCCAGATCATATGGTGCTGTCTGAAAACCTCTGTCATAAATATACTGTACCACAGTCTCTGTCCTGTTCAGCGGACCTCCCTGGGTCATGACATAGGTCTGGTCAAATACCTGCAGGGCGCTTATGGTCGTCGTGACCACACAAAAGCTGATCGTAGGAAATATTCCCGGAATTGTAATATGTATAAATTTTTTCCACTGTCCTGCACCATCCATATCAGCCGCTTCATAAAGGGATGCCGATATATTCAGGACAGCTGCCGTAATCAGTGTCAGTGTATAACCAAATCCTTTCCATGCAGTAACCACAATAACCGTTGGCATAGCCAGATTCGGATCCTTTAAAAAAGATACGGAATCCAGTCCGATCTGCTCCAGCCAGTAAGGAACAAGTCCCATGTTGGGGTCCAGAAGCATAGACCATACAATACTGATGGCTGTCATGGAACAAACAAAGGGCAGATAGTAAGTAGACCGCAATAACTTTGTATACTTATTATTTTTAGCCACATACATTGCCAGCAAAAGTGCAAGCCCTACTTGAAGAGGTACTTCAAACAGTGTAAAATACAAGCTGTTAAAAGTAGCATTCCCCACCCGTGAATCCTGAAATAATTGCTTGAAATTTGTGAGACCTGCAAAAGAAATATCCTTCATAAAGATATTCATATTCAACAGGCTGATCACCAGCGATGACACCAGTGGAATGAACACAAATATTGTTAAAATAATCATCGACGGCATAATAAACAAATACGCGCATTTCTGATAATGCGGCCGATATTTTTTTCTTTTCTTCATTCTTATCCCCCGGAATAGCACAAGCTGACTTGCGCTATTCTTTAATTAATAGTTTGAAAGCGATTTTCTTTCAAACCTATACCTCCTGCATATCACAGGTCCCGCCTGTGATAGAGCATGGATCTGCCTTCCGGTAACTTTTATTTGCCCAGAACTTTATCCATTGCCGTAACTGCTTCCCCTAATGCTGCATCCGGGGCTGCCGCTCCTGTGATCACCTTTTCAAACATTGGGATCATGACATCGTTATCGATCTGGCTTGCTAAAGAATAACCCAGATTATAGGATCTTCCTATCTCTGTTGCCTTGGATATGGAGTTCAATACCTCATCATTTTTAATTTCCGGGTCTTCCATCAGTGATTTAGACCAAACCGGGAAACCGTTTCTCTGGGACCATTCTTTTAACGTATCATCTGACAGCCAATATTTCATGAACTTATAAACAGCTGCCTTTTTCGTATCATCAATTCCCTTGGGAATCATATAGCTGCATCCTCCTGCCGGTGAAAAAGCTCCCGCACTGCCGGATACACAAGGTGCTATTCCGAAATTAATTCCTGCTTCTTTTAAACCGTTAATCTGCCATGGCCCGCTCATATACATTGCGATCTGTCCTGCCTGAAGCATTGTATCTGCATCCGGTCCCGTAAGGTTCATGGGAGTTACTTTTTTATTTACAGCCAGATCCTGCAGCCATTCTAAAGTTTTAACATTTGCTTCTGAATCCAGTAAGTTTTCATTTTTATCCGGGTCATCGGCATCTCCTCCATTTGCCCATAAGAATTGCATATAGGTAACATTGGTAGGCAGTGCCAGTCCGTATTGTCTCTTGGACTCGTCCGTAAGCTTTTCTGCAAACTGTGCCAATTCTTCCATAGTTGCGGGCGGAGTTTCCGGATCCAGTCCGGCCGCTGTAAACATATCTTTATTCCAATACAGGTATTGTACGTTATACTGCATGGGCACCCCGTATAATTTTCCGTCAACGCAGGAAAGATCCACCACATTATCCAGAAAATTCGTTTTGTCCACTCCTGTTGTTTCCCAAAAATCGCTGATATCCTCCAGGGAATCATTACTCACATAAGGTGCAATATTTTCAATTCCGAAGAGAACAAAATCCGGTGCTGTATTGGTGGCAATTGCTGCAGGCAGCTTCTGCTGAAGGGTATCGTTCGGCATGATATCCATGTTAATCGTAATGTTATCTGTATTCGCGGCATTATAGTTGTCCACGATTTCTCTCAAAATGTCTCCATCCGAGCCGGTAAATACATTCCAGAAGTCCAGGGTCACTGCTTCACCGGAAGACTGCTCATCGGGTGATTGTCCGTCGGATGACTGCCCGTCGGATGACTGCTCACCGGAGGCTGCTGGTGTGTCTGTCCCTTTTTCTTCACCGGTACTTCCAGCATCACCTGCAGCCTTCGAATTTTCAGATGCTTCCTTCCCATTCTCAGATGTTGTTTCTTTACTTCCAGAAGTGCTTCCCCCGCATCCTGCTAATGCACCTGCTGTCAAACTTGCTGCTAATAATAAACTCCAAAACTTTTTTGCTTTCATATTCTACCTCCATATAGAATCAATACTGGCTGGTTCATTGCTTCATTTTGCACCAGTCTCCTTAGAGCATATTAAAAAATTGCTCTAGTGGTTATCACCAATAGTCCCCCCGGATATTGTTTTAATCGAGTCTCGTTTTGGTGAACATTTTTTGCGTACACGTGTGCTCTACAATTTGAATTATATATAATGTACATAATTTTGTCAAGTGTGTTTTTTAGATTATTATAAAATAATTTAATTTACTATTTATTTGAGGATTGTTTTATCAGTTTTGAATGCACCTGCTCTCTGTTGGTTTATTATATTTGGGTTTAGATGAGTAATGACGCTTTGTAAATGATAGGTAGTGTACGGAAAGAGAAGGGGGCGAGCCAGGACATTGATTTGGAAGGCTTACCGCTGAACTGGCATTTTCTAACCTTCCCAGAGCCCTTTTTGGCGGCACGCGGGCATTCGCTGCGAAATCCTGATGCATTTCGCAGCTCACTGCCCGCTTAGTATCCGATGGGAGCCAGTCGAATACTATCCACCAAAAAGCACTCTGGGAAGGTAAGTAAATACTCAGCTCTGCTATACGCCTTCCAAATCAATATCCTGGCTCGCCCCCTTCTCTTTCCGAGATAGCATTCGTTGATACAAAGCTGGTTTTCTCAGCGTGGTGGGACCCTGGGGTTGTGGCATGCTGAACAATATTGGTGTTAAGCAACTGATCTTGAGAACGGGATTTGTTTTATATTCTGCAATCAGAAAAAGGAATAGACTTTCATCTTCTATTATGCATAAATTGTCAAAATATACCGCTCTACATCCAATAAAGAACATCCATCTACACCCAGGGAATCTATCATGCTGAGAACGAGTAACATAAAGCAACTGGACTTATCACAGTGATTTGTTTCTTCATTCCAGAAAAAGTAGCAAACTTTCATCTCCTTTTACGCTTAAATAGCCGAAACATACTACGCTGCATCCAATAAAGAACAGCCTGCCACAGCCCAGGGGTCCAACCATGCTGAGAAATTCAGCTTTGTGGCGGTAACATGAATCTCGGAAAGATGGGAGTGGGAAACTTGTATGGACGGAGGAAGCGTAGAGCAGAGCTGAGTATTTACTTACCTTTCCGGAGTGTTTTTTGGCGGATAGTATTCGACTGGCTCCCATCGGATACTAAGCGGGTACTGAACCGAGAAATGCATCAGGGTTTCTCGGTGAATACCCGCGTGCCGCCAAAAAGCGCTTCGGAAAGGTTAGAAAATACCAGTTCTGCGGCCAGCTGACGGAGTCCATACAAGTTTCCCACTCCCATCTTTCCGTTGCACCATCTCCTTCTACAAAGCGTCCCCTTCCTCAGCTAAACCCAAATTTAAGCTGAAAGTGTACGCTATAGTTTTCAGGCAGAAAAACAGCCGGACCACTAAGTGCCCAGCTGTTTTTCTGCAGTATCCCATCTTATTTTTAGAATCTTAAGTTTACCAAAACCCTGAAATCAATCTGGGATTCCTCCTCCTTTTTTTCTTTTGGCGGAAAGGTATTCTCAAATGCTTCAAATTCCTCTTCATTTACTTCAAATCCACTGCTTTCTATAAATCTTCCTTCGATGCCCTTCAGTACTCCGGGTATTAGTTCCAGAAGCTGCATTGGTACTGCATATTTGCCATCTTCTGTCTTAACTTCATATTTTTCCGCACAATGAAATCCGAACCTGCTGTAATAGCGGGGATCACCGAATATACACACTGCCTGGTATCCTAACTCCTTCGCCCTATCCAGTGAATAGCGAATTAAAGCAGAACCGATTCCCTTTTTTTTATAATCCGGATGTACACTTACCGGTCCAAAGCATACCACCTCAAATGCCTCGCCTGCATCTGTAACAATAGCTCCCAGACTGTATGCTATGTGTCCCACAATTTTACCATCCAGTTCTGCAACCAGATCCAGCTCTTTGATAAATTCTTTATGGTTCCTCAGATTATGAATCATAAAATGTTCCGTACAACCAGGTACATAGACATTCCAAAATGCTTCCCGGGTCAACTCTTCCACCGTTCTGTAATCCTCCGGCTTTTCAAGCCTTATGTTAAATTTTTCAATCATTCTGCTACTCTCTCCTGTAATTTATTTAACCTGCTCTTATTTTCTCCGATACGGCAATGCCCATACCATTGTCTGTCCGGATATTTATTTCAGCCAGCTGTATCAATCTGCATCCATCTGAATTTCTCAGTCACAGACCCTCTCCGGCGAATTTCTTCCATCTCTTTCGGAATACAGCCAATAATGCCATTCTTTCTTCCCGTGAAAAATTTATGAAACTTTTTATGATTCTCAACTCCTTTTTTCCGGCTCCCTGCATTTTCAAATTTTTTAACTGATGCTCCATGCGGTCTATTAATACCGTTTCATCATGCAGGCCTCCGATCACAGTTTGAAACCAGGTACAGCTTTCCATCAGCTTTTCCCCTTTTTCTCCTGATTCTTCCCGGAAAAAGTCAAGTACATAACGCATATTTTTAAAAGCAATCCGCATCTGATGCAATACCGGTTCCGGAACAACCAGCCCGTTGATCCATTCATCATAAGCTTTTAATTGCATATAACACTGCAACAGGCTGACTTCCAGTACCTGCCTGTTCTGAAATATCATTACTTTAGCTGCTTTTTTCAAAACCGGCCTGCATACACCTGTTTCTAAATAGGATTCCATATCCCTTAAGAATGTTTCATATGCGATTGAACTGCAATGCCGGTTTACCTCACTTAAACGTCTGTCTCTGGTCTCGCCAATCATTTTCCACAAAACAGGAATTTCTTTTATGGTATATCCACTTTTTTTCAAAAAATACACACACTTTTCCTGCATAATGTCAAGATCCCTAAGACTGCCCAGTATCTTGAGATTTTCCTTTAACTTTAAAATGCACTCCTGCTGCCATCTGTCATTCATATATCCGCTGAATATTACCGACAGGGAAAGCAGCCTGCGAAATGCCACTCTGATATCATGAATTACTTCAGGTTTCGAAAGATCCTTTGAATTACTGCTTAGTCTGGTGATTTCCTGTATCTGTATTGCCACATATTCCGACAGCTTTTGACAAAAATTATCGGAAGGATAGCGGCCGGACTCTCTTTTACCACCTTTTCCGCTATCCTGCCGCTGCATAACCTGTTGCCTTGCCTGGACAACGCTTTCCACCAGAAACCTTAAGCTCCTGCCCTGCTCCACACTAAGTCCTGCACTTTTCATGCTGAATTTTACGGCTTTTTCCAAAGGAGACTCTGAATTAACACAGCTGATGGTTGCTGCCAATAACCGATTTTTCTCCTCCGTCAGAGATTTCAGGGGATGTGTCAAAATAATATCACCTGCCTGGAAAATTTTTGCTGTTTCCAAAACTCCTTTATGGATATCCTGAAGAAGATATGCCTTTGATGCCACATTCCCATAATCCTGCGGCAGCTGATATAATACGGCAAATCGCCGAAACAGCTTCTCAGCTATCCTGGCTCCTTCTTTTTGCAGGCTGCAGTGAATACCAAAATGACGACATAAATCACTTGTTTTCCAGTACTGAACCTCCTTCTTGGGGAGTGGCAGATATCTTGTATTTTGTACCTGACTGACCGCAGCTTTTTTCATAAGCATCCTCCTTCTAATTTGCTTGTTTTTTCCCTATACTTCTTTCCATATCCGCAGCACCGCATACATCCGCTCCTAAGTCTAATATGATTTTCTTTATCTCCTCTTTCATACTTCTCTCTGCTCCCTTGGAATCTTATCGTAAATTATTTGCTCTGTATCTAAAGCATAGCTTACCTAAGCCTATAAATCAACCTTTACTGATAAGAACTTACAAGTTTCCCCGGAACGTTTATTTACAGCTCACTATAAAGAAACATTTTTATGAGTTATTAACGGAAAGAGCAGGGACAGGCATTGACAGAGGCAAAGAAGGCTTTTTATGCAAAACAGTCATGATTCTACCATTTATCCAATATATATAAAATAAATAGAATTTGGGAATGTATATGATAAAGATTAATCACGCACTTTGTAAAAAACTGGCTAAATACGCTTTTCTATTCGTGGCAGCATTTCTGGCCGGCCATTTTGCCGCCAGAATTGTAGACAGTACTGTCAGTACCTCTATTCAGTCCTCAGCGGAAGGCAACTGGGGGCTTAGTTTCCAGGAAGAGGGTAAGCCGCCTGTGGCAAACGCTACTTTTGATGAACTGAAAAAATACGATACTTATTATGCAGAAGATACCACGGAAAAGGTTCTGTATCTGACATTTGATGCAGGGTATGAAAATGGGAATACATCCGCTATTTTAGATGCTCTGAAAAAACATAATGCTCCGGCGACATTTTTTATTGTGGGTAACTTTCTCTCAACAAGCCCTGACCTGGTAAAACGTATGGTAGCAGAAGGCCATACCGTCGGAAATCATACCTATCATCACCCTGACATGTCAAAAATGTCTACCATGGAATCCTTTTCAAAAGAAATACAGGATCTTGAGAAGCTCTATCAGGACACCGTTGGACAGCCGCTCACAAAATTCTACCGTCCGCCACAGGGCAAATACAGTGAAAGTAACCTGAAAATGGCTCAGGAAATGGGATATAAAACATTTTTCTGGAGTCTTGCTTATGTAGACTGGTATCAGGATAAGCAGCCTACAAAGGAAGAAGCCTTCAAAAAACTCCTTGGCAGAATCCATCCCGGTGCCGTTGTCCTCCTTCACAGTACTTCTAAAACAAATGCTGATATTATGGATGAACTTCTTAGCAAATGGGAAGAGATGGGTTATACTTTCAAATCTCTGGATCAATTGGCACAATGATAAAACATACACCACTCTCTAATAGCTTTTCTAAGCTCATTAAAAAGTGGTGTTTTTATTTCGTCCATAATAATGCCCATATGCCAGGCATATTTCGATTTAATTTTTCTGTTATTATCTGAATTGCCAATTCCTCTAATGCTGAAGCAGCCGCCATTAGTCCTGCTGGTCACCTGGTATCTTCTTGCAATCCAGCCGTCAGCCAAATCACTGAATCCACAGATAAAATACACGATCCAAAATGCTGTTCCAAGCGGCTTCATCATTCACACCTTTTACCATACCTTTCCTTTCAACTAGATCATAAGGATAATTCTAACCCTGTTCCTACCTCAGTCACATTAAGTGCATCGTTCATCTTCGCCTTCGCCTGAAAGGAAACACAGTGGCAGGGATATAAATTTTCCACTTGATTTTCCTGAAAGCAGCGGATCGTTTTTTCTAACCGCACATCCCGGTCAAATATATGAAATCCACCCAGAATACCCTGAATCCGCTTCTCCTTACATACCTGTTTGCTATACTCAATAATATTGCATATACCGCTGTGTGAACATCCGGTAATCACAAACAGGCCATTCGCTGACTGATACACAAGTGCAGAATCATCCAGAACCTGATCCGGTTCCCATACCCCATTGCTGTTCTGTTCTCCGATTTCGGCCCTTTTTTCAAAATCATTCAGAGACGGTATTTCACCCAGAAAAACCAGATTTTCATTTAACCGGATTGGTTTTTCTGATAAAATCAGACTGCCGCTTTTTTTCATTTCCCCTTCTGAAAAAGGTGCTCCGATGTCTTCTGCACCATCTCGCTTAGGCTTAAAACAATCGGGATGTGCAAGAATCTTAACATCAGGTAATACATACCGCTGCATCAAAAACTTATAGCCTCTGGTGTGGTCATTATGCCCATGAGAAAATACAATATGCGTCAATTTACCTAAGTCGATATCCATCGCCCTGGCATTTGTTATCAATACATCCGAATATCCTGTATCGAACAAAATGCATTGATCCCCATCCTCAATGTAATAACTAACCGCAGGCTCGCCTTTATAATATTGATCAATATAAGTATTATTATCAACCAGAACCTTTAATTTCATTTTTCTCCTCTCATCTGACAGTTATATTTTCGTCTTCCCCCTCATACATTATACCACACCATGGTATTGGAGGTTGCTTCATGAAATATGGATTAGCATTGGCCGGAGGCGGCACAAGAGGAGCGGCACATGTAGGCGTGCTGAAAGCTCTGGATGAAGAACACCTTCTTCCTTCTTCCATTGCCGGTACCAGCGCCGGAAGTATCGTCACCGGTCTATTTGCCTCTGGAATGAGTATCCCGGAGATGTGTAAGGTTGTCACCCATCTCTCCCGTCGCGGTTTGTCTTATCTTGATCCGGACTATACGAATATTCTGAAAATTTTTCCTCAAATGATATGCAAAAAAACAGTAACCCTCACGGGGCTGTTAAAGGGAAATAAACTTGCTGAATATCTATGTGAACTTACCCATAATATTTCATTATCAGATGCCCAAATAAAAACAGTAATTCCGGCAGTTGATATTGAAAGTGGAGATACCATCGTTTTTACCAATTTCGCCTGGACTTATCCCCTGGAGCATGTCCGTTGGAAACACACAGGTAAACTTGGTGACATCATGATGGCAAGTTCCTCTGTTCCAGCCATCTTTCAGCCTAGAAAACTGGAAAACTATCAGTTGGTAGACGGCGGAGTAACTAATAACCTTCCGGTTGATTTACTGGCGGCAGCCGATGAAAAACGAATTATCGCCGTAGATCTGGGCGATGACTATAAGAAGCCAGCAAATAACTCTATTTTTGAAGTATCCCTGCATTCATTTTCCATTATGAGCAGAGATCTGAAGGATTGTTTATCGCAAAAAGAGCTGTTGCTCCTGAAGCCTTCTCTTCCTGATGAAGCAGGATTATTGACCTTTGAATATATGACAGACTGCATGGAGGCCGGATATCAGTATACAAAAAAATGATTCCCCGGATCAAAGAAGTACTGTCAGCTCCTGTAAATCCTATAAAAAGACTTTGATATTCTATAGAAAAACCGCAGTCCTATCCCGCTTACGCTTTAATTGCCCATCGCATTTTCGTTGAACGGGCTCGGCTGTTTATGTTACACTCTTCCGCTGACGGGCGAATAACTTCTGTTGCAATTTCACTGTAAACGCCATCGCGGAACAGTTGTTTAAAGGACTTTTTAACAAGCCTGTCCTCCCCGGAATGGAATGTAAGTATGGCTACCCGTCCGCCTTTTGCGAGTACATCCGGAAGCTTTTCCAAGAATTGATAAAGTACTTCAAATTCGCTGTTCACATCAATTCTCAATGCCTGAAAAGTCCTTTGACAAGATTTCTTAATTGCTTCTTTTCGTTGATCAGCAGGAACAAACTCCAGTGCATCTCCTATAATTTGCTGGAGTTTTGTTGTTGTAGAGATCTCTTTTCCTTTCTTAATCTCAGAAATAATCCCATGAGAAATCTCTTCAGCATAAGGTTCATCTGAATTATCAATCAGCATACCCATCAGTTCTTCCTTGCTAATTGTTCTTAAGCGTTCAGCTGCAGATATTCCTTTTTCCGGATTTAACCTCAGATCTAACGGTCCCTCTTTTTTATAAGAAAATCCTCTGTCCGGATTATCTATCTGCATGGAAGAGACTCCTAAATCCGCCAATACAAAATCAAAAGCTCCCGCTTTCCCGGCAACCTGGTCGATATCCGCAAAATTCAACTGCAGAATTGTCAATATATCCGATCCAAATCCCAAACCTTCCAGTCGCTCCCTGGTCTTAACTATTTCTATCGGATCTACATCCAGTGCATACATATGACCCTGGGATTTCAGACATTTCATCATTTCCAGTGTATGTCCCCCATATCCCAGTGTTGCATCCAGCCCGGTCTGACCCGGCTTTATCTGCAGAAAATCCAATATTTCCTTTACACAAATGGATATATGCATCCCCACGGGGGTACTTCCTTTTTGTATTACCTTTGCCACCGTTTCCGGATATTTTTCCGGTTGAAGTTCTTTATATTTTTCCTTATATGTTTTAGGATGAGTCCCTTTATATCTTACTCGACGTTTATGTTTTTGTTCCTGGTTATCCATTGTATGCCTCTCTTTCATTTATATCAAACGCATCACCTTCTGGTGTATCACTATATTTCATTTTCTTTATAAATAAGATTGTATTTTAATCATTTATTCTGTCATTCGGTCTCATACCAGCAGTAAGTTCCCCTGCCTTCTTCTTTTGCTTTATATAATGCTTTATCCGCATTATGATATGCTTTTGTGAATGACAAATCGCCTTTTCTAACTCTGACAATACCTATGGAACAGCTCTGTTCCAAATCCATCCCGGTAAAGATTATGCCGATCTTTTCAATCAGTTGATCTGCAATCTGAGTTCCTTCATTTCTGCTGTGAACCCCCTTAACAAACAGCATGAACTCATCTCCGCCAATCCTGCCTGCGATATCAGAATCTCCTGCATGTTCCTCGAGAACAGCCGCTGTGCGCTTAATAAGCGCATCCCCCGCCTGATGCCCTTTTTGGTCATTCACTTTTTTAAATTCATCTAAATCAAGCAAAAACAGCAATCCATCTGCCTTCTCTTCCGTCAGCAGACGACTGATATGCTTTTCTGTAAATTTCCGGTTAAAGAGTCCTGTCATCGAATCCAGCTGAATATCTTTTTCCAGCACCGCGCTGCGCCGCATGGCTTCTTCTGCCTGACTCGCAAATGTTTTGGGATAATACTCATCTTCTTGCTGATAAATATAAGGAACTGAATGATGCAGGCTGTCAATTACTAATCTTCCGTTAATCTCAGCGTGTACAACAGCGGTAATCCTGGTATCCATATTGATAACCACCTGTTTTCCCTCAACATCCGATTCACCGGCTTCAAATTCTCCATATACAATACAGACATCCTCACTGACCAGTTTTGCCTCATACCATTCATTTCTGATGATAAAGTCAATTCCTTCTGCTTCTTTCTGATCCTTTTGCAGACCGTTGATCAAAGATTCCAGCCCATGATAAAACTCGTGTTTCCCCGTTCCAATCACCAGTATATCAGGGGAAAGATATTCAAACATCTTTTCAATCTTCATCTGATCCCCGGAAATATAACTCTCCATCAACTGTTGTATCAATAGACTTGCCCTGCTGCATATATCTTCCTTCCTCATGGATACCTCCGTTTCGCTTGCTTGCATTATTATTATGATAACATATGGATTGTTATGTGTCGACTTCCTTTCCTGATTTTACAAAAAGATACAATTAAAAAAGCTCCACAAAGTGGAGCAGTCAGCCAGATTCAATTTAACGCTCAAACATATATCTTTCTATCTCTTGCAATGTTAATTTTCTTACCTTGGTATCCGGATATTCCCTATATGCTCCAGCACTGTAAACC
>NZ_JNGB01000053.1:0-37032 GCF_001029355.1 Robinsoniella sp. RHS | reverse complement strand
GTATGAGGCAGGTCACCCACGCGTTACTCACCCGTCCGCCGCTCAGTCATTAAAACTTCATTCCGAAGAAATCTGTTTTAATGCTTCGCTCGACTTGCATGTGTTAAGCACGCCGCCAGCGTTCATCCTGAGCCAGGATCAAACTCTCAAATAAAGTTTTGATCTTAGTTCAAAAATCAACTACTAGCTAATTTTATCCCTTTATTACTGTTTTAAGGTTGTATCATTTCTGATACGGTTCTTAATTTTGAAATCTCTTTTAATAGAATCTTTCAAGGTTGTTTCACTGTTCAATTATCAAGGTTCTGTTTGCTTTTCTTTGCTGTTGTACTCTTTAGCGCAACTTCTATATCTTATCACACTGCCAAGTGTTTGTCAACAACTTTTTTAATTTTTATTTTTCTCAATTTTTCGATTGAGCTGTGCTGTTTTTTAACAGCTTTGATATATTACCATTTTTGTCAAAAGATGTCAATACCTTTTTCAAAACTTTTTAAATATTTTTTTCAAGGCTTCCTCTGACACAAAACAATCCACCGCAATCACTTGCAGTGGACTGTTATAATATCATTTTTCAAAAAAACTGTCAAGATAAATCTCCCATTTTTTCAATTATTTTTTTAAGCTTTATTCTTTCCACTCAAATTGCTGCTGCATGTACTTTTCTTAGGTAAAATAAGACATGGCATCTGTCAATAATTTAAGGAATATATTGTTGTCGTATATGAGGCTTAATATCTTACTGTTGTGTATCATAAGCATAAGTTCTCTTCCCAGATCGACACTGCTGAATACGGTAATGATTAAAAATGCGATCCAAACAAACACCAGCCCCTGTACCAAACCTAAAACCAATCCCAGGATTTGATTTATCCCATGAAGAATCGGAAGATTTGCAATTACATCCAGAGTCATAACCGTAATCCATAAAAAGCTTACTACTAACAGGAAGGTTGCAACAAAAGAAATGATGTTCAATATAAGTGTAGCCATATAACTGGGTATATACTCCTCAAAACTTTGCACCGCCAGCTTTTCGTATCCTGTCTTATTGTTATTGCTTTCCAACATTTTTTGGATTGCACCGGGAAGTTTTAGGTCTTCAATCAGCTTTGCCTGTTCCAGCATTGAAATACTATTGCTGCTTTTCTGGCTTTCGGAATTCTGTCCCTCACCACTCTCCGTATCCCGGGTATCCTGGACATCTTTGGTATCTTTATTCTGTTTATTAGTAACGCCAAAGGCTGACTGGCATTTTTCTTCAATCATGCTGTATAAAGGGGTCTGTGTTTTTAGAAACTCCGTTACGTATGGAGTTGCTATGGAAACCAAAACAATTGATACAATTAATGAAACCATTGATACAAAAGTCTTAATAAATCCCTTTCTAAATCCATTTAATATAAAGAATAATAGCACTAACAGCACTATAATTGTAAGTAAATTCATGATGTTTTCTCCTATTTAAGCCTTATCTGATCTGTGCTGTTCTGTGTAATCATCGTGTATTTCCGAAATCCCTTGGCACTCATAACATTTATAACAGGCTTGCTATAGCTGCCGGAAAATTTTTCTTTTCCACCAGTGCTATATATCGCAAACTTACCTTCATTAAACATAATGATCTCATCGCCGTCAATCTTTATCTCCTTATAATCCAGATCGAAATATTTCTGCATTGTCTTTCTGCCGCTCAGATTATAGAGACGCATCAGGTACTTATGTTCCGGGTCATCGCTTCCTACCACTACCCCAATACTATTATCACTGTAAAAGATGCTGATAATCTCTTCTTCCAGATCTACCCTGGCACTTTCCTGGGGCACCTGATTCCCTTTGAAAATTGTGAACCCGTCATTTCTAAAAGCTACTGAAGCAGAATCATTCATAAATAACGTTTTGGGAACTATCGTATTATCATAAGTTACACTGCTCACTTCATTATTAATCTGGGTCTGCCCTACAGAATCAAAATTATAGAATGCTATCTTGGTACTCATCTTTTCTTTTGCCACATTCAGATAGGATACCATCATCTTTAATCCATCCGGTGATAACGCAACATCCATTGGATATCCAAAGTCATTTACCGTAGTACGGTTTTCTGCAATTGGATTTCCTTTGGTATCATAAAAATTGATCCAGGTTGTGTCTCCTTCTTCCAGCACTGCTGCCACTACACCTTGCTCTGCAACTTTAACTTTTAAAATCGGAAGTGATGTCTGAAATGATCCGATTTGCCCATTCTCATCAAAAATATAGATCTGGGTACCCTTTTGGTCACCTACTACAGCTGTTGTTCCGCAAATATCAATTATAGGGCTCTGCATACTGAATGTTGCACTGAATAACACTTCGTTTCCGGGACTGACACAACTCACTCCATCGGGGCTGTATTTCAGCAGATTGCCGCCTAACTGCGCATATTGTGTCGCAGTTATGTCAGATCGTTTCTCGCTGCTCAGTGTGGTATAATGGTGGAATACTCTGACATAGTTATATATAGAATACCCAATTATCAGAATGGCTATTACTCCGATTATGATTCCCCAACGGGAAAAAATTAATTTTTTATGTTTCTTAATTTTAGTTGTTAAATCCAGCATTTCATCACTTTGCGTTTGAAGCTGCTTTTTTTCCAGCCTCTTATCCTTTATTTTTTGCCATTTTTCCCTGATCTTAATAAACTTAAACTTGTCCTTAAAAAAGTCTTTTATCTTTCCCATCTGTACTCTCTTTCGTATCTCCAAGTGTTATTTTGATTTATCGTTTGAAACAGTATAACATATTTTTTTATGGGAGTACAATTTTTTGTCCGGGTAAAATCGTATTTTTATCTGTAATTCCATTTAAGGAGCAGATATCTTCTACTTTATCAAGCGTTCCATAATACATTTCACTTATGGTTGCCAGAGTGTCGCCTACCTTTACTACATAAGAAGCTCGTCCCAATGTCTCTCTTGCCGGCTGCTTTGCGGGGTCTGCCTGTCCCTGCGCTTCCGGCTCTTCTGACTGGCTTGTCTTATCCTGCTGGTCTGCCTGATTTGCCTGGCTGTTCTGGCCCGCATTGCTTTCCTGACTCTCAGATACTGCCGCATTGGACTCCTTGGAAGCCTCCGTACTATTTGCTGCATCCGATTTTGACTGCCCGTTAGCTTCTGATACCTCTGTTCCTTTGTTTCCCTTTGCTCCATTGGCTTCTTCCGTAGCCGGCTGTGGTTCTGTTTCCTTAATGCTGCCTTCTTTATTTTTATCAATTGCTGCATTTTTTTCAGAAACACTTTGTTCTTTATCTGTCTTTGTCTGAGCAGGTGCCATTGCAGATACGGAATCATCAGCGCCTTCTGCCGCAGCGTCTTTGCCTCCCATGGATTCAGAAATCCCGGCAAGTGCCATCTCCATGTCTTTCATTTTATCATAATTATTAATCAGCGTAACACCTATTATAAGAACGGTAAGCACAAGAAAAGAGCTGGCTGCATACAAAAGCTTTGTAGTAATTGGCTGCTTGTCCGACTCTTTCTTTTCTTGTTTTTCTTTTTTCTCTTTTTTCTCTTCCGCTATTTTCTTTCGGAAGCTTTGTACTGCATCATCTTTTACCTCTGTCTCTTCTTCTACTGAACGGTCCTTGTTCATAGCCACCATGTACTCCTGCATCATGATGTTTTTTTCATAATAAATATAGTAACCGCCCTGAGCCACGAGCCTGCCGCTTTCAACTGCAAATACCGCTGATTCATTCTCTGTAAAATCTCTCAGTATAAGTACCTGGTCTTCTCCGGGGAACTGGCTTTCATGTATCCGCTGCATCTCTTCCGTTGCGATCAGCGTGGATTCTTCCTCTCCCAGATACCAGCCGACGATTTCCCTGCCGTCAAAGTACTCCATCATCTGCTGCTGGACTTTGTCCCACATTTCTTCCCCGAAATCTAATTCGTCTACCGCCAGTGCTCCATTTATAAATATATAACGGTTCTTACCTGCCCTTTGTACTTCCCCAAGAAGAATTGCCGCTGCCCGCTGCGTCCCTTCTTTTCTATCGTTTGCTAACTGATGCATGTAAGTTACCGCGTAATCCTCAATGTAAATTTTCCTGTCTTGTCCGCCTTCTCCGATCTGCCTGATATTTTTTGGCAGTGCTACCTGTGCTTCTCCATCTTTATCCCCTTTGTGTTCCCCTTTGTAAATGACTTCTATCATACCCCTGTTCACTCCTTTATTGGTTCCATGATATTACAGAGATTATCATATTTTGAATGCAGATTTTATCAATTCGTGGTAAGGAATTCCAGAGATTTCCGACATAATATGAATTTTGGCGGCATGGTTTTTTATATTTATTTAATTAATCTCGAAATACGGTATCACATTGAGTGAATAATTTAAAAAGAATGAGGATAAACTTTAGAAAAGCATCAGAAAGGGTAAAGAACATGCATTCCGACTCATTGAAAAAAACACAATATATTAACTCAAAAGAAAAAAATGCCCCGATTGTTTTAGGCGAGCATTTACTGGATTTTTTACAAAGCCCCGATTTTAGCCAGGCTCCCCCCGTATTTGTCTGCATCGGAAGCGACCGGGTAACCGGTGACAGCCTGGGTCCTCTAATCGGAAGCCGATTAAAAAAACAATTAGGACGTCATTTTCCGGTATACGGAACTTTAGATTCGCCAATCCACGCCCTCAATCTGGATGAGGCTATACAAAATATAAAAAAGCGCCACAGCAACAATACAATCATCGCTATAGACGCTTCTCTGGGCACGAAACGGCATCAGGGATACATTTCCATTGGTAAAGGCAGCCTGCTTCCGGGAGCCGGTGTAGAAAAGAAATTAAATGCCGTAGGAGATGTATTCATTACCGGAATCATTAATACTGCAGGACGCTTCGCTCATCTGGCTCTGCAGACAACCAGGCTCTCTACTGTAATGCACCTGGCGGACTGCATGATCGACGGCATTCTGCTTGCCTGCCGTTATTATGCCCTGGATACAGACTCTCTGGAAGCTCTGTGGGATTTTGAAGACTTATACTCCCCTATGACTGCCCTGGCTCCCACTACAGGTGCTACCTTAGACGCTAACTGATACATGGTACGATAACCAAAAGGTAGTTTGATCCTCTTGGGCATTATCTTCCCGGAGTAGTGGTCGGTGATCTCGCATGCTCCGCAATATTTATCTGTAAGGCAGATAATATAAGATTCAAAATACTTTGGCGGTATGATGGTTAGCGGCCACATATGCTTTAAAATGATGTCTTTCTCCATATCATTCAGGTCAAAGTATTTTTCTGCCCTTCTCAAAGCCACTTTGGGATGCGTAAGCCCGTGGAAACGGTCGCCGGTTTTTGCTGCATGTTCTCTCCAGTCATATAGAAACAGATCATGCAGCATCCCTGCCCGTGCTGCCGCTTTGGCATCCAGTCCCAGTACTTTACATATCTGATAATTATAATAAGCCACATTCATGCAATGCTGATAACAATTTGTATCACAATGATGCGGAAATTTCTTCATCAGCAGAACCACCGGATGTTCCATAATATCCCTGATACATTCGTAAAATTCCTGATTCATATCATTACGGTGGCTTCTTGCTCTCCTGGCTCTTGCATCAC
The DNA here is from genome assembly GCF_001029355.1 of Robinsoniella sp. RHS. Classification (NCBI taxonomy): domain Bacteria; kingdom Bacillati; phylum Bacillota; class Clostridia; order Lachnospirales; family Lachnospiraceae; genus Robinsoniella; species Robinsoniella sp. RHS. Next base: position 31,407 of record NZ_JNGB01000053.1, on the reverse strand, counting down.
GTGTCATAATATCCCTTCTTTCTGAACAATAATTTTTCTTTCATTTATTATACCCAAAAGGACGTTTAAATACCAGAGTGTGTTTGAATTTACCTTTATAAAGATGTGGTAATGGCACATTCAGATCCCAAAGCGGCACGTGCTGATGGCGAAACACCTCTTCTGCAGACAAAAAAATATGCCATACGGCAGCCGGATTCCATACTAATGTACAAAATCTGACTTCCATATGACATTATGATTGATTAAACAAAAGATTTAATTTTTGTATAAATTCCTTCTGCATCAAGGCCGTATTTATGCAGTAACGCTACAGCCGGACCTGATTCACCAAAGACATCGTTTACACCGATTTTCATAACCTTTGTTGGGGCATTTTCACTTAAGCAGTCACATACTGCACTGCCAAGTCCGCCGATCACAGAATGCTCTTCCACTGTCACTACTTTACCGGTTTCTTTTGCAGCTGCAATGATTAATTCTTCATCCAACGGTTTGATTGTATGGATATTAATCACTTTTGCCTCTATGCCGTCTGCTGCCAGTTTTTCTGCTGCCTCCAGACATGCCGATACCGGAAGTCCGCTTGCTACGATAGTAAGGTCTTTGCCTTCTCTTAAGACAACACCTTTTCCTAATTCAAATTTATATTCTGGTTTATCATTGATTACCGGAACGGCTAAACGGCCAAAACGTAAATATACCGGTCCATCGTATGTGGCTGCTGCAGCAACTGCTGCTCTTGCTTCTACATCATCGGAAGGATTGATTACGACCATTCCCGGAATTGTTCTCATTAACGCAATATCTTCGTTGCACTGGTGAGTTGCTCCATCTTCTCCAACGGAGATACCAGCGTGTGTTGCACCGATTTTTACATTTAAATGGGGATACCCAATGGAATTACGAACCTGTTCAAATGCGCGTCCTGCTGCGAACATTGCAAAAGAACTCATAAACGGTATTTTACCTGTTGCAGCAAGTCCTGCTGCGATTCCAGCCATGTTGCATTCTGCAATACCACAGTCAATATGACGTTCCGGAAACGCCTTTTTGAAGATACCTGTTTTGGTAGCTGCTGCAAGGTCAGCGTCGAGTACTACGAGATTATCGTATGTTGCTCCTAATTCTGCCAGAGCATTTCCATAGCTGTCTCTGGTTGCAATTTTCTTTACTTCTGACATAATGCTTCACCTGCCTTTTCTAAATCTGACATAGCCACTGCATACTGCTCATCGTTCGGAGCAGTTCCATGCCAGGCTACTGAATTTTCCATGAAGGAAACTCCCTTGCCTTTTACTGTCTTCATAACAATCGCCGTTGGCATTCCCTTTACTGTTTTTGCTTCATCGAATGCTGCTTTTAACTGATCGAAATCATTTCCGTTGGCAACATTGATTACGTGGAAATTGAATGCTTCAAACTTTTTGTCAATGGGATAAGGAGAACAAACATCTGCAACATTTCCATCGATCTGCAGTCCGTTGTTATCTACGATTACAACCAGATTATCTAACTTTCTGGCACCTGCGAACATAGATGCTTCCCATACCTGTCCTTCCTGGATCTCACCATCACCAAGCAGGGTATATACACGGTAGTCTTCCTTACTTAATTTTGCAGAAAGAGCCATTCCAACTGCTGCGGAGATTCCCTGTCCCAAAGATCCGCTGGACATATCTACACCCGGAATATGTTTCATATCCGGATGTCCCTGTAAATAGGAACCAAGATGACGCAATGTTTTTAAGTCTTCTACTGGAAAATATCCTCTGTTAGCCAAAGTGGAATAGAGTCCCGGAGCGGTATGTCCTTTTGATAATACAAAACGGTCTCTGTCTGCTTTCTTTGGATCCTTCGGATCAATATTCATTTCTTCAAAATATAAATAAGTAAACACATCTGCTGCTGATAAAGATCCGCCCGGATGTCCTGCTTTAGCGCTATGCACTGCAGTTACGATCCCTTTACGGACTTCATTGGCAGTTTTCTGAAGCTCTAATTTGTTCATATAATCCTCCTGAAATTTATTCCTGCGAGCAAAGAGCCAGGCGGACATAACTGTATGTCCATCTGGCGCTGCTGCGAAGGTCAATACCCCACAGCCTGCTGCGCTGCTAATTTGAGCCCCGCCAGTTTAAGCGGGGTATTGGACCGGATAGTCACATTATAACCTTAATATATACAATATGTAAAGTACTTAATTTGATACGAATCTCCTCCCGGATGTCCGCTTTTAAATACTTCAGAACGGTTCCATATATCAGTGACCTTCTATTATTCTCCGAATACTGCTTTGTAATCTGCCTGGAATTTTTCAATACCTGCATCTGTTAACGGATGTTTTGTCATCTGTTCAATAACAGAGTAAGGAACTGTTGCAATGTCTGCACCGGCTAAAGCACAGTCAGTTACATGAATCGGGTTACGAACGCTTGCTGCGATAATTTCAGTGTCAATTCCTGCTACTGCAAACATCTCAGCAATTTCAGAGATTAAGTCAACACCTCTTACAGAGATATCATCCAGACGTCCAAGGAAAGGTGATACATAAGATGCTCCTGCTCTTGCTGCCAGTAATGCCTGGTTAGCTGAGAAGATCAATGTTACATTTGTCTTGATTCCTTCACTTGCTAAAACCTTTGTAGCTTTTAATCCTTCTACAGTCATTGGGATTTTAACTACCATATTTGGATGGATTTTCGCAATTTCTCTTCCTTCTGCGATCATTCCCTCTGCATCTGTTGTAGTAGCTTTTACTTCTCCGCTGATCGGTCCGTCTACGATGGATGTGATTTCTTTGATTACTTCAACAAAATCTCTTCCCTCTTTTGCGATCAGGGATGGATTTGTAGTAACACCACAGATAACGCCCATATCATTTGCTTTTTTAATGTCCTCTACCTTTGCTGTGTCGATGAAAAATTTCATTTTGTTTCCTCCTTTGGAATGTGTGGTTATGAGATTTATTTTTATGAATCACTGTTTGGATTCATTTTTTCTTTGTTATTAACAGTATAGCATATGTTTTTAAATGTTCAATAGGTCCAGAATTTTATTAATTATTTTATCTACTAATAATTATATTTTTATTAATAGAAATATCATGCTTTTTCTGAGATTTACAGTTGTTCTTGGGTTTATTGGAGTATTTTTGCAGCTATTCTTCATTTTTATTAATAATAATTTTTAAAAAAGTATTTAATTTATTTTTTTAATTCCTGGCATAGGAGGTTGTTCCCCGAACAATCAATCTGGGTTCGTACTCTACGTGATAAATACTGGTTGGCTGCAGTTCCAGGGCATCCAGGCTGTTTTTGGAATGAATTTTCCGAATAATAATATCGCAGGCATCTCTTCCCTTCAAAGGCACAAAATGTTCAATTGTAGTAAGGGACATCCGCTTCATTTTCGAAAAAAGTATGTTATCGCAGCCAATCACGGATACATCCCCCGGGACCTTTAGCTTGGCTTCATATAATGCGTCCATAATGCCAAAGGCAATCATATCATTCAGTCCTGCAATAGCCGTCAGGTCATCATGCTCTTTTAGCAGCTCCTTAGTCAGGTCGTAGCCCATCTTGTATTCCGAATCAATACTGGGCATGACGGTATCCATGTCCTCATCGGCTGATTTCACATATACCGTATCCCCAAATCCTGCTGCCCGAAACTCTTTTACAAATCCCTCTACACGTTTAAACCGCTGCCTCTGCCGGTCTGTCAGCGGAGGGGACACGAATGCCGCTCTCTGATGACCAAGTTCCAGCAGATGTTTTGCCATCAGCCTGCCTGGTTTCGAATTGTTCAGTTCTACAGCATCTACTTCCATGATATCTTCCCGGTTATTAATTACCACAAACGGAATATGTTCCGCTAATTCCTTTACCTGTTCCATAAAACAGGTACTTGGATTGCTGGTATAGATAATTCCAAGAGGCTGTACGCTATCCATCATTTTTAAATAATATTCTTCCATTTTCAGATCTCTCTGGGTATTGCAAACAAATACCGCGTAACCCTCTTCTTTGGCAACCCCTTCAATTCCCTGCAACAGCATTACATAATAGGGATTGGTCAGCGTCGGGCAGAACACGGTAATGAGCTTCCTGGCTTTATTATCTTTTCTTACTCTGCGCTTTGGAATATCATACCCCAGCTCACGGGCTGTGTTCTCCACTTTTTCAACTGTTTCTTTGGAAAAAGATACATTGTATTTCTTATTTAATATCATGGAAACAGTTGCCTGGGAAACCCCGGAAGCTTTTGCTACGTCTGATGAGGTTACTTTGTTCTTTTTCACTCTGGTTCCTTCTTTCTTTATATTTACAATACTGCTATAGAGCGTGAGTCCGGATGGAGTACCAGGTATTAATCAGCGATATCCTCATTTACTTTGCGGATTACCCTACACGGATTGCCAACTGCCAGACTGTTTGGCGGAATGTCTTTCGTAACAACACTGCCTGCACCGATTACGCTGTTTGCACCAATCGTTACGCCAGGCAGCACCATCACCCCTGCGCAGATCCAGACGTTGTCACCGATATGAACCGGATGCGTGTATTCAAGACCTTGAATCCTCCGGGCTGCATCCATTGCATGTTCTTCTGTTATAATACATACATTGGGTGCAATAAATACGTTGTTTCCAATGGTAATCTTTCCGCTGTCCATGAGTTTGCAGTTGACGTTCAGGAAAAAATTATCGCCCACCGCAGTGTTATACCCATATGTACAGAAAAGCGGCTGCTCCACGACGCAGTTAGCACCGGTACTGCCAAGCAGTCCCTGTATGGCAGCCTGACGAGCTTCACGGTCAAGCGGGTGTATGTTGTTATAGTCATATAACTTTTTTACAGTCACGTCGCGGTCTGCCGTTAATTCAGGATCCCCCGGCTGGTATAGCATACCTGCATGTGATTTTTCTTTTTCTGTCATAAAAAAATTTACTCCTTCATTATTATTGTCGTTTCTGCCCCAAGCATTGTTTTAGAATCATTTAAATATGCAGCATCCGGCTTGACTGCAGACGTAATCATTTACTTTGAAATCATTATACCAAACGAATGCAAAAAAGGCTACTTACTGCATGAATTTTATTTTGTAAGAAAAATTTCAGAAATAACACTTAAAAATGACGGTATTATGGGCTATAATAATTTTAATGAATTTTAAAACACGTTCTGGGAGGAAAGGTTGATAGAAAATTACGATTCAGAAAGGACGCCACGATGTGATTCTTTCAACCTGTTTGATTGTGGCAGTATTGCAGGCTTGCCTGCAATATGCAGTGGGAATAAATATGGAGTTTGGAAAAATACTGGTCGTGGATGACGACCGGGAAATTGTACGTGCAATTGCAAAGCTTTTAGAACTGGAGGGTTATCAGGTGCTTCGCGCCTATGATGGGATGGAGGCTCTGGATCTGGTTATGAGTAATGAAATCCATCTAATCCTGCTGGATGTGATGATGCCCCGCCTAAACGGCCTGTCGGCAATGATGAAAATCCGGGAGAGCAAAAACATACCGATTATCATTCTGTCTGCAAAAACGGAGGAGAGTGATAAAGTTCTCGGTTTATCTATGGGCGCTGATGACTATGTTTCCAAGCCCTTTAATACGGCTGAACTGATCGCAAGAGTAAAATCACAGCTTCGCCGGTATCTGGCACTTGGTACAATCGGTACAGGGGAACAGACAAATGATAATATCATCGCACTTGGGGATCTCGTTCTGGATAAGAACGGTAAAGAAATCCAGGTGAATGGCAGAAATGCAAAGCTCACTGCAACAGAATATAAGATACTGGAGCTTCTGATGAGCAATCCAGGCAGAGTTTTCTCTGCGGAAGAAATTTACAGCCGGGTATGGAACGAAGAAGCTTACTCGGTGGAGAACACGGTAATGGTGCATATCAGGCGCATTCGGGAAAAAATCGAAATTAATCCGAAGACGCCTCAATATTTAAAGGTGGTATGGGGAATTGGATATAAAATTGAAAAATTGCAACACTGACAAAGATTATAAATATGTATGGTTTGGTATTCTGACACTTGCATTGTCCGGAATCAGCGCGTCTTCAGCAGAACTTTCCTTATCAGACTCGGCTCCCGGTTTTTTAGTGTGGCTGGCTGTTTATGCCTGCGGCGCCGCAGCTGTCTTAGCTGTTATTGAATTGGTCCGGCGTTTAGGTGCAGATAGGGAAGATATGTTTATCGACTATTTTGATAACTGGAAATTAGAGACACCGCTTATTCTTTTGCTGGTCTTCTACTTGTTTTATAAGGCATTTATTTTTCATGGATGGTTCTGGAATATTGTTGATAATGCCGGCAGCCTGGGTATGAGCTTTACTTTTCTGCTGACTTCCCTGAACCTGTTTTTACTTTCTATACCGTTTATGCTGGTAATCTCCGGCTTGATTCTGGTTTTCATCCGGCATATTAAAATTCTGGAATTGAGGAACAACAACCGTTACAAGACATTATTGCCAAAACTCAAAGAACGCTACCGGCAAAACAGATCTCTATATGAGCAGAATTATGATTTTCAGAAAAAACAATTCCGTCATACCGTAACCGGAGTGATCTCTATAATCGTACTAATGATTACCATGCTTATATTTTTAGGGGCCTCTGATTTTATAATGTATACGGGAGGTCTGGGAGTTGCATTCATTTTCGTGTTATATATTTGCGGTTTTGTTGGTATTTTCCAATATATAGGGGGACAAAAGACGGTTGGACGTATGGGGAAAGTTCTGGATGCGGTAGAACTGATTGAATCCGGCGGCGCTTATCATCCTGATGGCACTTTAAAGAAAAATCCGGCATTTGAAAAAGCTTCCGTTCAGTTGGTCTCCATTCAGAAGCAGATGCAGAACAGCGCCACGGAACAGAAGAAAAGCGAGCGGATGAAGGTGGATCTGATAACCAATGTGTCTCACGACCTGAAAACTCCGCTGACATCGATTATCAGCTATATAGACTTACTGCAAAAGGAAGAAGGTCTCTCTGAAGAAGCAAATGATTATCTGAAGATTCTGGCACAGAAATCTGACCGGCTTAAAGATATGGTGCAGGACTTATTCGAAATTTCGAAAGCCACCAGCGGAACCATCGAACTGGAACTGGAATGCCTGAATATGAGAAAACTTCTGGAACAGACCCTGGGCGATATGGATGATCAGATCCAAAAATCCGGTCTGGTAATCAAGAAAAACTTCTGTAAAGAGGATGCCTATTTCCTGGGTGATGGAAAAAGAATGTACCGGGTTTACCAAAACCTGATTGAAAATGCACTGAAATATTCTCTTACCGGAACCAGGATCTACATTGACCTTACGGTAGAAAACACACGCGTAACAACGGTTATCAAAAATATTGCCGGATACGAAATGAACTTTACGGATGGCGATATCACCGAGCGTTTTGTACGCGGAGACAAGGAACGAAGTTCGGAAGGAAACGGGCTTGGTCTTTCCATCGCTAAGAGTTTTACGGAAATGTGTTACGGCAACCTGGATATTGATGTTGACGGTGATTTATTTAAGGTTACGGTTTCGTTTCCGGAAACGAATAAGGAATTAGGAGAACATTAAAAGGGCACAAGGTATTTGGAGTAAATTAAAAGAACAGCATGCACCGTTTGATTCGGGTCTGCTGTTCTTTTTCATTTTATGCTGTATTATGCCCGTTTACGCTTTGGATAATGATATTTTCTGATTATATTCATCTACGATTCTGCCTACCAGGCGGATACGTTCGATATCGCCGGTTGAAGATAATTCATCGGATATCCCCAGTATCAGCTTTGGTGCAAACAACCGGATACATTCCTGAACCTGATCTGTTAATTCTTCCTCGGTAAACTCCTTGTCAAATAAGATAGCTGCGATACCATCTATCAGCCACAAATCATCACCCAGTGCTTCTTTCACTTCCTGTAATGTAACATCTCCCTGTGGTTTAGGCGTGATTGCTTCTATGCCATCTAATCCTGTCATTTTAGCGTATCTCAGAATATCTTTTGTATCACCGTCCCAATGGGAGTAGACAAACTTTCCCGCTTTATGAAGCAGCTTACACCTTTTTTGGTATGCAGGAAGTACATATTTTTCAAAATAATATGGTGGCAAAGTTTTACAATGAAGGTTATCCCCGAAATTAATCATCTCAATGGGTGATTGGTTGATAACCGCAATCATGCGCTCCTGGTTTTGTTCCAGTGCAAGAAAAAACCGTTCTACTGCTTCCGGGAAATCAGCCAGCGCATAGATTGCATTTTCCACCCCCATTAAGTCTATATACAGATACTGAATATTTACCCTGGGCATAAAAATAGCAGGAGCGCCAATTCTATTCCATTTTCCATAGATTTTATCAAATGTTTCCTGGTCCCATTCCCACTCCTGGTGGTTCACCACATAGCACATTACATCCAGATCTTCTTCCGTTTCTGCCCACCACTTTTTGGGAAAGCTTCCGGAATTTGAAGAGTTTGAGACCATAATACAATTGAGAATCCCCAACGGTGTTTCGATGATCTGCTCTGTTTCCATTTCTGATATTTTGTTTTCACTTCTTTTAATACTGCTGTCTTCCTTTATTTTAAAGCAGTCGTTATATTCATAAATCCGGTTGGAACATCCCAGTTCCCGGTAAATATCCGGAAGCTTGGCCCCCTTGAACCTGCCGGGCAGTTCTTCCTTTGCAAAATTTTTATCATCATACCAGCACCCGATTCTTGGCTGCCAGAGGATTCTTCCATTTGTCTGATTATGTATCACATCCAGTTGATACTGATAAAGATCCAGATTACAGTGGTCTGTCTGCATATAGAACCCCTCCTATTCCATTGCCTTGTTTAATCTGTCCCAGGTCTCAAAAACCGTATAAACATTCTGGGGATCAGCACCGGGTCCAAATTCACATTGTGCAATACATCCCCCATTTTTCCAAAGCTTCCGGTAAACCTGCTGAACGGCCTCTGTAACCTCTTCTTTGGTACCATCCGGTAAAATATGCTGACGGTCTATCTCCCCCCAAAAGGTAATTTTTCCCCGGTATTTTTCCAGCTCATCCAGTCCAATGCAGAAAATCTGTGAATTGAAAGCGTCAAGCCCCAAATCTATCATTCTGGGATATATTTCTTTTGTGTTCCCGTCTGAATGCATAAAAGACTTTTTGCCATACTTTCTGGCTATTTCTATGTAATCTTTATACATTGGGCGAAATATCTTATCCCAGATCCTGGGATTGATTAATAAGTTATTCTGGCTTCCCCAATCATCCATAAACATGATTCCGTCAATCTCTGTCTGTGCCCATTTTTCTACCAGTCTGCAGTAAAAGTGATGCATTTTGGAAATAAACTCCGTCATCTTTTGGGGCGGATACATTAAATCCATATACAACTCTTCTGTGGTTCTTAAAAACTGGAGCTGCTCGAATGGGCGCGGACAACAGCCGCTCAGAACAAATTGATCTGTATTCCTGCAAAACCGGTTTACCGCTTCCTTATCAAAATCAAGCAATTCTTCCGGAATATGGACCCTATCGGCATCCAGCCAATCCTCATCCTTAATTAATGCTTCTTTTACTTCACCGATAATTCCCTGGTGGATATTAATAAATCTGCAGCCCCAGTCATCCACATATTCTCCCACTTCGCAGGAATTTCCCCTGGACTGCGTTGGCGTCTTTAAAATTGTGGGCGCCTCTACGATGTCATCCCGGTATTCCTTATGGATGCGTTCCACCATCTCCCGGTGATTCATATCTGCCCAGGGCAGATACCATAACTGTCTAGGAATCCTTCCATCTGTATTTCGAAACTCCAGGGTTGCATTTACTAACTCTCTTGATGTCATGTGATATCTCCTTTATTTTTAGCTCATTGCGTACTGACTGAAGCATTGATTTCTCCAGACAGTCATTACGCAGCCTTTATGTAATTATTGGATATTGCAAAAATGATTTCCATACCTTATATTAAGTCATAAGAAAACCCTTTATGGAGGTACCTATGACTGAATGCTTTGACGATGACTATATCTGGGAAAAGGATTTTAAGAAACTGAACAAACAGCATATTCAGATTCCATCTTTACACATGATCGCACGGGCTACGCTAAACCGGGCTTCTGCTCCCTTATCTGAGCATTATCATAAAAACCGTTTAGAATTTGTAACCATAATTAACGGTCATCAGCAATATTCTGTCAACGGACATACCTATCATCTGTTCGGACAGGATGTATTCACTACCTTTCCTGATGAACCTCATGGTAATAACAATTCTCATCAGGCTGTTTGTGAATTCATCTGGTTTCAGATCGATATGACGAAATGCAGTAACTTTCTTGGCTTATCACCACCCCTGAGCGATATACTATATCAAAAGTTATCCTGCTACAAAAAGAGGACGAATAAGGTTGGCAATTCAGAACTTTTGCTGCTGATGCAGTCTTTTGACTACTTCTGCTCGGAAGATCCTGCCTGGAAACTTTTGGGTCACAGCCTGTTTCTTTCGTTCCTGACCAGACTCACCCTTACCGAAAACATTTCCCAGGATATTTCCTGTGATATTCAGAAAGCGATTGACTTCATTAAGGAAAATATAACCGAATACATCAACTTTTCATCCATCAGCGAAGTATGCAATCTGTCTGTTTCCAGATTAAAAACAAAGTTTAAGGAGCAGATGGGCATAACCCCCAGAGAGTATATCAACTCTCTTAAAGTGGAGTATGCAAAAAATATGCTGCTGGATGAGAACTATAATATTACAGATGTTGCTTTCGATCTGAATTTTTCCTCCAGTAATTATTTTTCTTCGGTCTTTAAACAGTTTACAGGTTTTACGCCTTCTCAGTACCGGGATCTGATCTCTCATGGTTCTGCTGCTGATGGCTCCTTTCATGAGCCTGCTTAACCTTTTACCCCACCTGCCAGATTGTCCGTGAACATTTTTCTGGAACACAGGAATAATACTACTGCCGGAATAGAGATCAGAACCGCACCAGCCATAATGCCGCCCCAATCAGTTCCATGGGGTCCCTGAAATTTTGCCAGAGCCATAGAAACGGTGTATAACTTTTCGTTAGAAATAAATGATACTGCCACCAGATATTCCTGCCATATGGTGATAAATATAAATATCGCTGTAGATATTATTCCCGGCATCGCCAGGGGAAACACCACGTAGAACATAACCTTAAAATTAGAGCATCCATCAATACATGCCGCTTCTTCCAGTGAAACAGGTACATCATTAATATAATTAATCAGCAATACTACCGCGATAGGAAATGCTATTCCCAAATAGGTAATCCATAAGGATGAAAAAGTATTCAGCATTTTTAATTTACTCATGATCAGATACAACGGAATAATGTATGCAATCATCGGTATAAACTGCGTTAATAATATCGTTGAATTTAAGAACCGCTTTCCACGAAAATTTTTCCTTGCAAAGGCATATGACATTAATAATCCGGTCAGGATGCTGATGGCTACTGTAATACAGGTGATAACGAGACTATTTGTTAAGCATTTCAACAAGTCAACTTTGATAAATGCATCCTGAAAATGTGCTATCGTAAAAGACTGTGGGATTAACGACAAACTACTGTTAAAAATTTCTTTGTCTGTTCGAAAGGCAGTAGAAACAATCCAATATAAGGGAAAAACTAAAAAAAGCAGCAGACCGATATATATGATATACTTCAACAGCAGATATCCTTTCTTTTTTTTCATTCCAACCATAAGCACCTCCTATAAGTCAGCGGATCTTTTTTTTAGCATCCCTGGAATTGTATTCATTGCTAATACAACTACCAGTAACACAAGTATCATCATAACAGCAAAAGCAGATGAATCCGAATAATCAAAGAATTTAAATGCTTTTCTCTGCAGCAAAACCGGCAGTGTTTCAGTAGCGCCTGCCGGTCCGCCTCCTGTCATAACATGTACTAAACCAAATGAATTAAATGTCCAGATAAAACACAATGTAAGAACAGAAGTAAACGCCGCTGCAATATGCGGCATCTCAATGGATTTAAATAAAACCCATCTGTTCGCTCCATCGATCACTGCCGCCTCCACCTGATCAGATGGAAGGGTACGAAGTTTTGCAAAAACGGTTATGGCTACTACGGGAAATCCCCGCCATATATTAGCAAAGGCAACCGCAAGCATGGCGTACACGCTGTTTGAGAATATATCTTCCCCCGCTGGAATGATATGTAATGTTTCCAGTAGATTATAATATGGTCCTGTCTGATAGTTTAAAAGCAATTTCCAGGTATATCCGGTAACAACCTCTGGTAAAATCCATGGAATCAGTAAAAAAACCTGTAATGCTCCTACTCCCTTCATAGTTCTGGAGTTTTGTAAAAATGCAGCAATTAAACCGAAGAAAGCAACAAAACTAATTACGATGGCCACATATATAAGGCTCTTGACCAATGCCCCCGCAAACTCATCTCCCTGGATAATATTGGTGTAATTTTCAATTCCAATAAGCGTAGTATCCGAATTCAGCAGGGAATAATCTGTAAAACTATAAAATATATTCTGCAAAAATGGCAGGAAAATAACCAGCAGAAGCAATAAGATACCTGGTATTATAAGTAAATAGGGAAACATTCCCCGGAATCTCTTAGATTTGAACAAAACTTCATACCCCTTTCCATCACCCACAATTTGTTATAGCCCCTATAAATATTTACCGGCCTCACGACTTTGTATCGTCATAAACTGACGCAGTCATAAGTTTTATTTGTTTTTATCCAGGAGCTTTTGAACGCTGTCCTGCGCTTTACTGCAAGCCTCATCTACCGGTATCTTTCCATACAGAACATCGGTCCAATAGGAAAAGAAATCTTCTGACACTTCATTTAAATTAGGCACAGGTATTCCGGCAAGGTAAGCGGTTTCCAACTGATCTCTGAAAATATCATATTTTTTATCTGTATAAGGTGCCACTTTATATGCATCTTCCATTGTGGGCAGATCCGTTGCTGCCATACTTGCCATAGCTTCGGGAGTTGTAGTTATATACTTCATAAGGTTCCATGCTTCCCCTGCATTTTTCGAACCGCTTCCAATTGCCATCTGGAATCCGCCTGACGTAGATGCCTGCTCTTTTGTGCCGCTTGGAATTTTAATTAATTCATATGTGAAATCTACTTCCGGCATTAAGGAGTATTCCCAGGGGCCAAATACATACATTCCGATATTTCCGGTGGCAAAGGCTTTTCTTCCATCGTCCTCTGTCATAGTAAGGCAGTCTTTTGGCATATATTTCAGAAGTTCTACATTAAAATTCAGGAAATCTTTCATTTCCTGTGTGTCAATTTTTGCCACTGGATGTCCATCTTCTATTTCATACAGCCTACCCCCGTTACCTATTAAAAATACGCCTTGTTCATAGGTTGGAACGTATGAATTACGACACATGGAATTTACAAAACCAAAGTTTCCGTCTTTGGTCATAGCTGCTGCCGCTTCTAGCATTTCTTTCTGGGTTTCCGGATATTTCTGTCCATATTTTTCAAATAGTTCTTTATTAACCGCTAATACTCTTGTTCCTGTATTAATTGGTATTGCAAATAGCTGTCCATCAGATTTGCCCTGTTCCAGTAAAGAGGTAAATATGATATCCTCGTAATTGATTCCATCCGCCTTCACAAATTCATCTATGGGTTGTATAATATCTCCTTTTACATAAGCAAGGGTATCAACGTGATTAACGGTAATCAAATCGTAGTCATCATCCGCCTGATGGGCTGCAATTGCATTTTGATTCATTGCCACAAAGTCAGGCGCTTTTACCAGCTCCACATTCACATTGGGATTCTGTTCCAAGTATGGCGCTATGGCTGCTTCTACCGAATCAGCAGATGTTTCCTGTATTAAAATCCTTAGATTTACTTCTTCCGGTGATGCACTGTTCGTATTTTCCGGTGTTTCAATATCTTCTGATTTCCCCTGATCTGTCCGGGCTGTATTTTGGATACCTTTTGCTGTACCGTCCTCTCCCTGTGAGCCTCCGCAAGCGCACAATCCGGTTGCCATTGTTAATGCCAGAACTACTGCTAATGTCTTTTTCATTTGTACCTTCCTCCATGATCTTAATTTATATTTCTCCGCATTTAACTTTTTTCTGTCAGCTATTTCTTGTTCCGCCCTCCTTTTATTGTTATTTTTTACTAATTAATTAATCTTTTCATCTCTGTTTGTGATAATATTGTACACTTATCTATTCTACTTAGCATTTAAAATCGTACATAGTACTAATTCGAACATCACCCGGTCCAATTCCATTGTAAGTTATTTTACTCAATCGTGCAGGAGGTCAATTGAACCATAAAAAAAGCCCAGATTCCTTTTATCATAAAGAAATACGGACTTTTTATCTTATTCAGCTGTTAAAACAAAACTGCATACTCATGCGTTCTTATCTGTAATCACATAAATCTCCGGCGCTTTCAAAATTCCGGTCTCTTTGATAAAATATTCATAAGACCACTCTTCCTTCGTACTCCTCCATGCATTTGGACCAAACCACCGTTCCACCTCATTGCAGTTGTGTATGGCACCAAAGGTATTGACCCGGTTTCCAAAGCTGGTTATTTGAAACAGGTGAACTCCAGACGCTGCTTTCCCCAGCGAAATACGGTACGGAGAAAATGCTATATGCCCTGCCTTCTCCCCATCCAGTTCCACATTTAGTACCGGACTTCGGAATCTGGAGATCTCTATGTACACTTCACCTTCGGGAAGCGTCAGCGGAAGTTCATAGGTTACATTCCCCCCATAGAAAGGAAAGCCCTGCCGGGTGATGTCACCGAACACAAGTGTTTCCGGCTTTTCTCTCAGCACACTTCTGCTGCCTTCCACAGATACCGCAAATTCTCCCAGAAGATACATGTCTTCTATATTTCTTTTTTCATTGTAAGGTATCCTCACCAGAATTTCATTTGTGCCTTCCTGCAGTCCTCCAATGGGTACCGTACGGATATCCCGGTCCACATACCATCCGTCCAAACTTCCGGATACGAATCTTTCGTTAACCCGGATTTCAACATCCCCTGCATCTTCCAGGGCGAGATGAAGATCTTCCAGGGCCGTCAGGCACCGGACGGAAAATTTCAGAGTCAGGCTATGGTTATAGGGGTACTCTGTCTGGTCTGTCCAGGGCTGGGCAAAAGCTTCCATCCTCTTTGGATATCCCAGTTTTTCCCGGAACAGATTGTCAATACGCAGTATTTCCTCCCTGGAATGCCACGCCTCCCCGTCCATCTGATACTCTGCCATATCCAAAATGCACACATTCGGTTCTGACAGAGTATACTTCATGGGTGAATCAGGTGTAATGAAAATGTTCTCCAATTCTGCTTCTTCTCCCAAAGATAAGGTCTTTCCCCCATCGTGTGCGGTGTCCGCTTGATCCGTAACTGGTGCTAAAGGCTCCATATACAGAAGAAGACTGTCATGTTCATAGAGTGTCATTGTAATATTTGTCTTTCCCCGGTATTTGACCGATTCCAGTTTTCTGGTTTCTCCTGTGAGTGTGTCATACAAGGTCAAGTCCCAATAGCCGTCAAGAATTATGGTATTTTGCACCGGTTTGGGGATATCCTGGTTTTTCATGCGGTTCACATGGGACAGGAACAGCCAGCGGCCGGAACCGTCATTTCGCATCTGATAGATCAGATTATCCGCCCGAATCCCCCTTGCATCTCTTACTTCTACCAGTCGGCAGTTCTCCAGGCTGTTTAGCAGTTCATTGGCGCAAAATTCGGCATACCTGCATTTTTCTGCCAGCTGCCCCGGGCGGCTGTCCTTCTTTGCATCCATGTATTTTGGAAGCCTGCCGGTAAAAATCACCTGTCCTCCCTGTTCCCTGAATTTCTCCAGGCGTTCCACTGTGGTCTTTCTCAATGTTATACAGTTTGGAACCACTACTGCATCATACTTCATCTTTCCTACCGGAAATTTACCATTTTCAATCTGTCCTGTTTCCATTTGTTCGGGAAGCAGGGATTCGGATATAAAGTCAAAGTCCTGAAGGCCGTACAGCAGCCACTCGATCACTGACCGGAAGCCGTCTTCCAGTTCCCGTCGGATTCCGCTGGTCTTTTCCTCTGTTCCCCAATATAGCCAATATGATTCGATGGGATGAATGACGCCGATTTTTACTTCCGGCGTACCACGGGTAACAGCGGTATTTACCCTTGCAAAGTGATCCTCAATCAGCTTATACTCCCGGTACCAAGGGGACTGGTAACCGATTGCGGCAGGATAATCCCGCTTGGCTTCCCCAGCCATGCTTGCCCAGTTCAGATGAGGTACGCGGACTGTGACTCCCAGGGCCGCCTGCCAGTCTCCCTGTAATTTGTGCCCCCGGAAATCAAAATCCCAGTTTGTCACACCATATAGTTCACTTGCCATGCCCTCTCGTCCGTATTGATGAACCGCACTCTGCGCCTGCTTTGCTGTAGAGAGCTCCCGGCTGTCACAGAGTATATCAATCCCCGGAATATCGAAGGCTTTATAAGACCGCATCGCCTCCCCCAGAGCTGCCGTCTGGGACATCAGCTCCGGTTCCTCCATCATATGTCCGGTCAAACGGATGCCGTGGGCTTTACACCAGTCCCCCACCTGCACTGCATAGGACTGCACAAAACGATCACAAATATGATCGTGGTACTGGTATCTGGTCTCTGACACCTGGTCTTCTCCTGCCTCCCAGAATAATTCCGGGAGCTTTTCCAGCAGGCTGTGACCATATTTCATCCGGAAGGAATCCTCCAGGTCATCCGTATAAGGAATAATAACCTGTTCCCTGGCATCAGCATAACCCAGTCTGCCTTTATGGCAGAACTGGGGCTCGTCTGTGAAGATGGCGGGTATCCGTTTTCCGAATTCCCCTCCCACTTTCTCAGCGTATTTTTCATGGGCCGCAAGAAGAAATTGTTTTACAGCCTCCGGATTCAGAGTGTCCAGATATGCCTGGTTATTGAACCATGGATTATCTCCTGACACTTCCATGTAAGCATACCACTTTTCATATCCGGGTGATGGTTCCTGTTCCTCTTTCAGCATAACGTAATCTTCCAGCCATCCGTCCTGCAGTTTTACCCCGTAGCACTGCAAAAGCTCCCGTTCCATGCTTCGTACTGCCTGTGCACCGGATATATAGACCGGCTTAAAATACCTGCCGGTAAGATTCCACGGGCTGAACACGAGAAAACGGCTGCGGTACTGATGGTCGCCTGTGACAAATCCCCCTCCATATCCCGATGGCCAGCGGTCCTCGTCATACAGCCACAGAAGCATATTCCTCTTTTTGGCCTCCTCCAGGCTGTGTTTGACCAGTTCCATAAATTCTTCACCCATATAGGGGACGTTCATTCCCGTCCGGCAATGAAGATGGGCTCCTCCCATCCCCATTTCTTCCAGCTCTGCATATGCATGTTCCACATGTTCCCGGGTCATTTTACAGTTCCACGCCCAGAATGGTGCTCCCCTGTATTCAGACGGGGGATTTTCAAATAATTCCTTAGATAAACGCTCTTCTTTGCTTTTTTCGTATAGTTTCATGCTGCCTCCCTGACATTTTCCTGTTTCTGTTTATTCCCATAGGCTATTTGACTGCCTCACTGTATGAATTCAATCATTTTTTAGTTCTTCCATGTACTCAGTAGGACTAATACCGGTCACGGACCGGAAAATCCGGCTGAAATAAAACTGGTCTCCGTAACCCACTCTGGAAGCAATATCTTTGATATATAATTCTCTTTTATCCCGCATAATCTGCTGGGCTTTTTCCACCCGGAGTATGGTAAGCCTCTTACTGAAGCTTACCGTACTGTATTTTCTGAAAAGCCGGCTCAGATATGCCTGTGAAATGCCGAAAACATCACATATCTTCTGGGGTGACAAAGGTTCTGTGAGATGTTCTTTTAGATATTTTTCTACTTTATCAAAAAATTCCGGGGTGTCGATCTTCCAGGTTCTGGATTCCTCCAGTATATTCCTGCACAGAATCTGCCGGATATCTTCTGCCAGCTTCTGCATATTTTCCGCATAATAGAAAGCCTCATCGATAAAGTACTCACACATGGCAACCGGCTCATCCAGCAGATCGGCTCTTCGGAAAACACTGAACATCTCCCGGACTTTTTCCTCTGTCCAAAGCTGAGTGTACTCTTCCCTGCTCCATTTGGCAAAACACCGGGATATCTCATCGGGAATATCCTGTCTGTTATGCTCCTTTATTAAAAATTCCAGCCTGCTCAGAGACGAATTGTCAAATTTATGTCCACCTTTTTCTGCCGCATCGAAATCTTCGTCCCGGATAATCTGATTTTTCCCGATGACCAGCTGATAATCCATCGTCTGGTAAAGCTGCCGAATCATTTCCGGAAGCTTCTCCGCCGGTACCGGCCGTTCCTTTAATACTAACGTGTGAAACGCAGCGGTATTTTTCTGCTTTTCCAGAATATGCATCATAAATTTTTCAAAGCTGCTGTGAACCATTAATTTTACCGGGCATATGTACAAGGCTTCCATTTCATCTCTCCCGTATACCATCAGCTGCTCCTCTTTGATGGAAAATATCTCAACGCCTCTGAACTCTGCAAATCTTCTCGGCAGGCTGTTTTTTCTTAACAGTGCAATATAATATCCGTCATCAGAAAAGATACGACGGAAGCGTACCGGGTCCGAAATATTTCCCAGATACATCTCCCTGATCGTCCTGTTACGCAGGCCATAATAGTACTCATCCAGCCTGCCCTGAATCATATACATACTCTCCTGGAGCGTGGATGGCTTTACCGGCTTTAAAATGTAATCGCACACCCCATAGTGCAGTGCGGACTGGGCATAATCAAATTCCTGATATCCGCTGATTATAACTGAAAGAATATCCGGATACTTCTCTTTCACCCTTTTGATGAGAAATATTCCATCCATGACAGGCATCTTTACATCCGTTATCAGCACATCCGGGCGGAGATATTCTAACTGTTCCAATGCACTTTTTCCTTCCTCCGCTGTCCCTACCACCTGAAAATTCGGGCATTTGTTCTGAATAATCGTACAAATATGCTCCAACGCAGCCGGTTCATCCTCTGCAATAAATACCTGATACATATGCTTTCATCTTTCCTTTCCTATTTTAGCGCCGCCCCAATGATAATCTCGGCTCCGCCTTCCTCCTTATTCTGAATCCGGAAGACCAGGTCATCACCATTCAGCAGATACAGCCGGGCAAAGGTGTTCAAAAGTCCCATTCCCCCGATCCTCATCTCTACATTCTGGAAATTATCTGCCAGGTCTTCTTTTAACTGATTCATCTTGTCATCCAAATCTCTTTTTACACCCGGAGAGAATCCCTCTCCGTTGTCACTGACTCTGATATACCATCGGCTTTCGTCTTTGTAGCTGCTTACCGAAATCCTCATGATCCCGCTGATATTCTGAAAGCCGTGATTGATGCTGTTTTCCACCAGCTGCTGGATAACCAGCTTGGGAAGTATCTGGTTTTCTACGGTCTTATCTAGTTCAAGGGTGTATTCCAATTTGTGCTTATACCTGTATTTGAGCAATGAGAAATATAATTCCAGGTAAGTGATCTCCGCTTTCAACGTGGCATATTTTTCTTTCGTATCGGTGGAATACCGCAGCATTCCCGCCAGTTCATCACAGATATCACAGATCACTTCATCGTCGTTCAGACTGCCTCTGCCGGAAATGACATTCAGAACATTATAGATAAAATGAGGATTCACCTGAGCCTGCAGTACGTCAAACTGGGTCTGCAGCTGCAGGGTGGACAACTGTTTTTCCCGCTGAATCGCCGTGTGCAGACGGCTCCTCATATCCTCGTACACCTGTCCCATTTTCCGGAATTCATCATTGCCGTCCTTCAGATCCAGATCCATGGACTGGGTCAGGGTTTCCAGACTGGTATTCTGAAAAGCCTCCTGCAGACGGATCATGGGTTTTGTAAGATGCCTGGTGGATACGGTTACATACAGCAGCGAAAACAGCAGCATCCCTCCTATAAGGAAAAAGCTCATATATACCACATAGGAGGAATCTTCCTGAATTACGGAACTGTTTTTATAGACCATAACCGTAGTTCCCGCATCCACGTTATATTCTCCCACAGCCAGATATCTGGCTCCATGACTTCCTTTAAAAGTATCCGCCGGAATGTTGTCCCGCTGCAGAAGACTTCTGCAAAAATCCAGATCCACATCCCCATTCTGGTAAATAACCTCACCCTTGTCGTCCAAAAGGCATACGTTTAAGTCTGTGTCACCCAGCTGAAGTTTGTTCCGGACATCTTCCAGGCTCATCTGAACTTCGATATACCCCATATTTCTTCCCTGTATTGCCTTTACAACAGATAATACCTTCAGGTTATCCTTATCACCCCAGGTATCCGGATGCATTCCAAGTATAGTAAATGTGTCCTGGTTGTCCTTTGCCCTTTCATACCATGGCATTTTTTTATAATCAAGATGCCTGCGGATTTTCCTGTCATCCATATTGTGGTTGGCAATCGGTTCACAATTATCGTTGCAGAATACCACCCGGTAAAATTTCTTACTGATATAGTCATTGTTTTCCTGAGATAAAATCGTATCCTCTGAATTCAGGAAATACCTTTCTGTCCGCTCAGACCTTTCCATTGTAGAAATGGTAGTGATCGCCGTCAAAGTGTCCGCATCGCTGAGCAGATAGTAACTCACATCTTTCATGGACTGAATCAGCTCGTCATACTGCTGGCTCAGCTGCCGGACGCTGATGGAAAGATTCTGCATCTCCCTCTCTTTTATTTTCTCCATACTGATGGAATAATAGATATATCCTGCTACAATTGCGGTCAATATCCCCAGTATGGCATATACGGTTCTCATTTTTGTCTGAAACTTCATGCCGTTCCCTCCTCCCGGAGTGTATTCATGCAGGCTGCGGGACTGATTTTACAGACACACTCCTGGAATTATTGTATCACGAAAGCAGCTCCCGGGATAGAATCATTCCAGATACCTTTCCGGTAAATTTCGCGCTCACCCTTTAACGGAACCTGCTACCATTCCATCCATGATCTTCTTATTCAGAAAAATAAATATTATCAGCAGCGGAATTGTAACTACAAGAGCATCCGCAAACAGGAGATTGTAAGAGGTGGAGTATTTCCCCTTGAAATAATAAAGAGTCATCTGCACTGTCATATTTTCTTTTCCCGGTAAAAAATAAAGGGGAGTGGTAAAATCATTAAAATAATTTACCGAGTTTAATATGGCCACGGTTGCCGTAATCGGCTTCAGCAGAGGAAAAATGATTTTCCGGAACATAACTCTGGGATTGCAGCCATCGATACAGCCCGCTTCCTCCAGCTCCTTAGGAATACTGGAAATAAAGCCCCGGTACAGCATGGTGGTATAAGGTATTCCGGTGGCAATCTGCACTAATATTACCCCCAACAGGGTTCTGTATATATGTAATCCCTTTAGAACCCAGATCGTAGGCAGCACTGCAGGAGAGATTATAAGCCCTGTCATAATGAGCATATTTACGAAATTGGTCGTTTTATCCTGTCGCCTTTGGAGCACATATCCCGCCAAAGAGCAGACCAGCACCAGACCAGCTACAGAAAATACGGTCAGCAGAATGCTGTTTTTAAAAGCGGTAAGCAGAATGTAATTACTCTCTTTAAATACTTCCACATAATTGCTCCACATCAGCTTCTCGGGCAGCGCAAAGCTAAACTGGTTTGCTTCTTTTGCAGTTTTCAGGGAATTGATAAACATATAAATAAATGGCGTTACAAAAATTAAAATCGCAGCAAGCATCCCAATGATATCACCAAACAACAAAAGCTTTTTTTTTCGTTTCATCTCAGTCCACCTCCTTGCTCATCAGGAATTTCTGAAGCGGGAATGCAAGCAATGATACCAGTACCAGCATAATCACATTACCGGCTGTGGATATTCCATAGAATCCCGATGCATACTGTTTGTAAATAACGGAGGACAGTACATCTGTGGCAAAACCGGGTCCCCCTCCTGTCATGGACCAGATCAGCTCGAAGCTTCTTAATCCCCCAATAAAAGAAAGAATAATAATACTGTTCATTGCCGGGCGGCAGAGGGGCAAGGTAATGCTTTTCATTTTCTGCCATCCGTTGGCGCCGTCTATGGACGCTGCTTCATAGAATGTTTTGTCAATACTTACAATACCTGACACAAAAATTACAGTGGCGATGGATAGCCCTTTCCAAACATCGGTCCAGATAACTGAGTAGAGGGCTACCGAAGGTTCTCCAAGCCAGTCAACCCCGGCAATTCCGAAAAATCCGATAATTTTATTGAACAATCCCTTGGAGTAATTCATAAAAGTGGAAAACGTAATTCCTACTACAATTGCACTTACCAGATTGGGGAAAAATACAATGGAGCGGATCATATTTTTTGTTCTAATGGCACTGGTAAGAAATATAGCGATAAAAAATGAAAGTATTGTTTTTAATGCAGAGGTCAGAACTGCATAGATCAGTGTATTTCTAATACTGATGTTCAGTGACCGCTCAGAGAAGAACATCTTATAGTTATCCAGTCCCACAAAAGTTGCTCCGTTAAAATCCCATACCGTCAGGCTGAAATAAAATCCCATGACCAGAGGTGTAATAAAAAAGACCAGGAAAATAACCATCGCAGGAGCAAAAAACCAATTCGAATATGTTTTATTTTTACTCATATTTATACCCATTGCATATTGCAGGCCTGCCTGCAATACTGCCACAATAAAACGGGTTGAAAGAATCACACTGTGGCTTCCTTTCCAAATCATAATTTTCTTTCAACCTTATACCTCCTGCATATCGCAGGCCTGCCTGCGATACTGCCACAATAAAACAGGTTGAAAGAATCACATTGTGGCTTCCTTTCCAAATCATAATTTTCTTTCAACCTTATACCTCCTGCATATCGCAGGCCTGCCTGCGATACTGCCACAATAAAACAGGTTGAAAGAATTACATTGTGGCTTCCTTTCCAAATCATAATTTTCTTTCAACCTTATACCTCCTGCATATCGCAGGCCTGCCTGCCATACTGTCTTAATAAGTAGTTTGAAAGCGGAACGCGCATTACGGGATATCCAAGGGTAAAAAAAGAGGTGCTGCCGACTGGGACAGCCACCTCGTTTTCTTACATTTAATTCCACATTCCAAGCTGCATAGCTGCCTTTTTGCAGTCTTCGTCATAGGCTTCTGCCGCTTCTTTGGCAGTTGTCTGTCCACTGCCGATCTCACTGCAGATCTGCGGACAGTTTGCACCCTTGATTGGTGTCAGGTATTCAAGGGCCGGAGCTGTATTTCCTTCCGTATAATATGCCTGTACCTCTTTGATCAGGTCCAGAGACTCCCCTTTTGGCTCATATCCTGTATGGAAGCCGCCGGCTGGTGTATAAAAGGAAGTCAGGGTATCCATTCCCTCATCAGATGCATACCAATCCAAAAATGCCTGAATTGCTTCCACATTTTCACTGTTTTTATTCCCATAAATACCATTGGAAGGCCAGATGGTCAGTCCGGTCTGCTCCTGTGTATCACCCGGCAGTGCGAAGAATCCCAGTTTGTTGATATCGTCCCCATAAGTCTCACTCCAGGTAGGAATCTGGTTGGAGAAATTGATCAGGTGTCCACATTCATTACTGAATATTCTTTCTGCAATCTCTTCGATGGTAACAGAAGCACAGTCCTCGTTAAAGTACGGAACTAGTTCCTCATATCTCTCCCAGGTTCTGAGCCCTGCCTTGGAATCTGCAAATTTGATGTTTCCTGCGGTAAATTCCTTTGCAAAGTCCGGCTCATCATGCAGGATCTGGTAATTGTCCGCCAGGAATGGAAGCTGGGCGTAGACTACATCCTTCAGCGCCGTTCCGACTCCGGTAACCCCTGCCTCTTTCAAGGTCTTCAGGTTTGACTGGAACTCATCCCAGGTCTTTGGTACTTCCAGATTATATTGTTTATACAGTTCTTTATTATAATAGACTCCGGCTCCCATGCTGTCGCACTGTGGGATGCCATATAACACGCCATCCACGCTTGCCGCCTGGCTAAACGCATCATCGAAGGTCTTCGCCATATCTGTATTGGTAAGATCAATAAAGTACTCTGCGGGATTGAGCGAAGAAAGCAGGCTTCCCGTATTATAAATCAGCAGATCCGGACAATCACCGGTAGCGAGTCTGGTCTTAACCACGTTGTCCTCCTCGCAGGGTTCAATATCGATTTTAAAACCGAATTTTTCTTCTGCAACAGCACATGCCTGATCCAGTACTCCTTTCGGTGTGGCGGATGAGCGGTTCAGCAAGGTAAGCGTTACACCTTCAAACTGTTTGTCACCTGATTGTTCCTTTCCTGATTCTTTTGATGTCTCAACCTGGCTATTATTTTTTTCTGTCTCACTGCCTTCCGAAGCAGTCTTTTGATCGTCCGCCTGTTGGGTGCTGTTTGAACCCCCGCAGCCTGTAAAGGTTACCACCGCCATTGCAGATGCTAATAATAGAGCTGTTAATTTCTTCCGTTTCATATTTGTTTCCTCCCGTTTTTTGATAATTCAATCCTATCATACGAGGTCCGCATTTGAACATGGACATTACACTAAAGAGCATAGAAAATAATTTGTTTTCTTTTCCATGAAACTTTTTATCCATGGTTTTTAGCATAATGTCCATGCCAGTACAGCGTTGCGTTGTTAACAGCAAATCGGTACGAAAAAGCACAGCACTACAACCTGTAGTTGTAATATGCTGCGCTTTTTTTAAATATAATAGTATGTTTTAGGTTTTAAAATTATTTGTTAGATTTTTCCTTCCCAATTAAACTCTTCTTCCTCTATAGGGAGCCGCTTCTCCACAGGCAGTATTTCGGCAAAGGCTGCATGCGGCTCTGTCTGATACCAATATGCAGTCGTTGACCAGTCATCGCTTCTGTGATTGTCATGTCCATGCTCAATTGTAACTTTGATGGACTGCTCAAACATAATCGGATCCTGTATATGGTAACGGTAATAGGAAATCTTCCCCTTCCAGTTATCTTCTCCCCCCAGTATTAACCCATGATAGGGAGCGCTGTACTCCTGCCGGGGGCACCATGCCATATTTACATAGTCTTCGGTTCCGGTTCCATGAAGTCTTGGAGGCCATGGCTCCCCGTCAATAAAGATCATATCATCGCCCTCACCTGGCCAGTCCCAAAGTCCATTGGAATTGAGGTTATGAATGTTAATATTACAGCCTGCATAATGACCTCTTCCGGAAGCTTCAAATAATACATAATTGTCTTCTCCCGTTAAATTTGCCCCTTCAAAGCACCAGTCCCTGTGGGTCTCAAAATTCTCTTCTGTCACACCCTTCGTTGGCAACTCCCGATTCCACAATGCATGGAAGCGAAGCATTTCTTCCGGTAGTTCCTCGTACTCTTCATAATCAATATAAAAATATAAGATTAATGTAGTATCACATTCATTTACGACGGTGAGATGGGCACGTTCAGCAAAAGGCATCGGAAACCAGCAGTTAAATGCCCGTCCGTCTTCCGGACTCATTTGTAAGGGAGCGCTGACAAAGTTCTTGCACATAGCATGACCCATACCAAAGAAATCCCCGATGGGTGCCAATACACTTGGTTCCTCTTCATTATCCCAGTAGAACTTAAGGACCGGTTTTCTCAGATTATACTTTTCCTGGATAAACCCGTCATTTGCCAGTGTAAACCAAATGTGGTTAATACAGCCTGCACCTTTAATGTCACAGATCGTAAAAGTTTTACCCGGCTGGATATAAACACGGTCATCATTGCCGCCCTTTTTATCATAACTGGAAACCCTCTTTCGCTTTGTATCTCTTTTAATCGCTAATGTATTTAGTGATGATGGTATGTTGGAATAGTTCATAATTTCACCTTATATTGCAGACCTTCTGCAATACCGCCCATACTGTCCGGATCCATAATCTCCCTGGGCGTTCCTTTCTTTTATAATATTTTAGTGGTATCTGATTGCAGTCATCCTTTATCATTTATCCTTTTTCATTTATCATTTATCCGTTATCCTTTATCCGTTATCCTTTAATGCCCGCAGTTTTTATTCCGTCTGTAATATATCTCTGAAATACAAAAAATAATATGATTATGGGCAGTGCCGCAATGCAGGAAGCTGCCATAACGAGATTCCATTCTACGGACTGTGAAGTCTTGAAATTGGCAATTGCTATCTGTACCAGCCACAATGATCTGTCCTGTGCAATAATTAATGGCCAGAGATAATTGTTCCAGTTTGCCAGGAAAAAGGATATTGCCAGGGTTACCGCTATGGGCTTAGACAGTGGAAGAACCACCCGCCAAAAAACTCCAAAGTATGATGCCCCATCTATCTTTGCCGCTTCCTCCAGTTCCTTGGGAATTCCCAGGAAGAACTGCCGGAATAAAAAGATTCCATAGGCATTGGGAATCATGGGAATAATAACTCCCCAAAGGTTATTAATTAAATGCATTTTCTGTACAATAATAAACAACGGAATCATAATTACAGAAAACGGAATCATTAATGTGCTTAGTATCCAGGTGAAAATGACATTTTTTCCAAGGAAGTTCAGCCTTGCCAGTGCATATGCTGACATTGCATGAAAGATAAGGGCCACAACGGTTACTATGGTTGCCACAAAAAAGGAATTGTAAATGTATCCGCCAAAGCTTTCTTCCTGAAAAACCGTCCTGTAATTATCAAAGGATAATGTGGAAAAATCCGGAAAGATATCCATATTGAAAATATCCCCCAATGGTTTAAACGAACTGATAACCAGAAAATATATCGGAAATACAATAATAATCGCTATGATGGCAGCTATCACAATAAGAATAATCTGCTGCCTGGTCTTTTTTTTCATGATAATCTCCCATCCGCCTGCCTGCGCAGGCATAAAACTTAGTCTTCCCTGCCCTTTAAAATTTTCATTTGAAGTAAGGTAAATACCATAATTACTAAGAACAATACAAATGCCAAAGCTGAAGAATATCCCATCTGGTTAGTTTCAAATGCCTGCCGGTAAGTGTATAAAACAGATGTGGTAGTAGCATTTGCCGGTCCTCCTGCCGTCATGACTTTAATCTGGTCGAATGCCTGAAAGGAAGCAATTGCGCACATTACAACTACGAATACGGTAGTATCTTTCAGCAATGGAAGCGTGATTGTAAAAAATTTGCGGATGCTGCCTGCTCCGTCAATGTCTGCCGCCTCATAATATTCTGCCGGTATGTCTTTCATGGCAGACAGAAATAAAATAGCATTATATCCCAATACCAGCCATACGCCTACCACTACTACCGAAGGCAGTGCCTGGGTGGTGGAAGCGAGAAACTTTTGATTTTCACCTCCGCAGTATTTGATAATCTGGTTTAAGAATCCTTTCATGGGATCATACATAAAGGACCACATCAGACCTGCAATAACCGTAGAAATTGCATAGGGAACAAAAAATGCTGTTCTAAAAAATGACTGCACCTTTTTGTTCAGGCTGTTTAGCAGGCTTGCAACCAAGAGGCTTAAGCAAAATACAGCCGGAACATACATTAAGGTATATTTTACGGTTACCCATAAACTTTTTAAAAACAAATCATCGTTTAGCAGTTTCTGATAATTTTTCAGCCCTGCAAAAGTCATTGCGGATAATCCGGTCCAATCGTGCAGACTGATATAAAAAGCATACAGGATAGGAATAAAAACAAACACCAAAAGTCCCAGAACATCCGGTAAAAGCATAGCATACGCCGTCAGAGCTTCACCTTTATTAATTTTACGTTTTTTCATGCCGCCCCTCTTTTCTGTAATTCTGATACAGCGTTAATCACGCTGTATCAGTTCAATGATCTAATCGTTTAGAGATTATAATTCGCCGTCATAACTGGCGAGGAATTCATTGATCTTATCCTCTGCCTTAATAACCTCCTCTGTAATGTCCGTACTAGTATCAAAATATGCAGCCTGAAGCAGATCCTGTAAAATAGTTGATATTTCAGCCGGGAGCCTTTTCTCTGCCTTTTCCGTTCCAAAGATTTCATTGGTAAATACAGAGCGCAGTCCCTTCTGGTAGATGTCACTGTTGTTTTCCACAATTGACTTTCTTGGTGAGTAGGCAAATTTCACCTCAGTACACCATTCCTCCCCATGGGATACATCATCTGCAAACAGCCATGTGGCAAATCTGGCTGCCTCTTCGGGATATTTGGAATTGGCATTTGCACATACTTTCCAGCCGCCGGCAACGGTAGATGCATGACCGCCTTCCGGAATCGGAAGTGGAACCAGACCTACATTATCAATATAATCCGCATACTCCTGCTCCAGCTTCGTAATTGCCCAGGAGCCGTTTATCTGCATTGCCGTTTCTCCATCAGCCAGTATTCCGATTTCCGTATTATTTCGGCTCGGTTTCAGATTGGCAGTGCCCTCCTCCAGCATTTTTCGTTTCAGTTCTAAATTCTCTATTACTCCCGGCTGGTTCAGTTTTGCAGCTGTTTTCTCTTCATTGAACACATCATTATCCGTCTGCCACAGGAATGGATACCATTCAAATAATTGATGGGTTCCTTTCACTGTTTCAAAGGTGAGTCCCGATCTGGTATCTGTTGTCAATGCTTTCGCCGCATCATACATCTCATTCCAGGTCTTGGGAGCCTCCTTATTTACTTCTGCCAAAGCCTTTTTATCATAATACAATCCCAAGAACTCCATTTCAAAAGGAATAGCCAGAATATCCTCTCCTATTTTCACTCCGTCCAGGGATGATTCTGAGAAATCCGATAGTACTTCCGGTTTGATGTAATCATTTAATGGTGCAAGAATATCGGAATTTGCGTATTTCAAAAATAGTCCAGGGGCTACCAGAAAGACATCCGGACCTGTGCCGGAGGCAAATGCCGTTGCCATTTTTGTACCATTGTAATCTTCCCAGGGGATCTGTTCCATTTTAACGTGTACGTCCGGGTTTTCTTCATTATACAAATCCACGTATTTCTTAAAGAAATCGTATTCCGCATTTTCCTGGAACATCCAGAATGTAATCTCTTTAGCATCTGCTGATTTAGTATCACCGGCAGCCGCTGTTGTTTTTGATTGTGTATCCCCGGTTTCTTTTCCCGTCTCTTTTCCCATACCTTTTCCACATCCCGACAGCATTCCTGCCACCATTGTCAAAGCCAACGCACCACATAATAACCTGCTTCTCTTCTTCATTTGAATCCTCCTTATTTCTCGGCATTCTGCAATGACTGGCGACGTCTTTCCAGTTCCCTGCTTCTCTTTACACTTGTATTATAGCTTTTCTGAATTTTAATTACTATTTTAAATATTTTACATTCCTTTTGTTTTTTTCATATTTTGTGTGGAATTTGTTATAAATTTGTTTTATTCAGGTATTTTGTTGGGAAGCAGACTGAATCTCACAAAGGTGGGGAGCGGAGGAATTACACAGACGTCATAGGCTTAGGAGCAGTGCTAGATCAGCATAAAAATATGGGCACAAAAGCCGCATTGCTTCTGCCCCCACACTACTATTGTTTTATAAATCCTCTATAAATACTGCCGGTATTCAGCCGGCGTTACTCCGATCTGTTTTTTAAATAACGTGGTAAAATATTGGGAGTTGGTGTATCCTACCTGTTCCGCAATATGGTAGACCTTATCATTGGTGCTGACCAGCAGCTCCTTTGCTCTCTCCATCCTTCGGTATGTAATATACTCTACAAAGTTCATGCCTGCCTCGGTCTTAAAATAATTACTCAGATACCCAACCGAAAGGTTTGCATACTCTGCCACTTCCTGCAAAGAAATATCCCGGGTAAAATTTTCATCCACATATTTCATAATATTGTTCATCCGGTAAGATTTTGTTTTATACTCTTTCATCTGGCGGATTCCTGCAGATATTTCAGCGATATTACTGCTTAATACCTCCTCCAGCTCAGAAAAAGTTTTCATTTCTTCAATGTTGGCGGTGAAAGACAGGATATTCTTACTATATCCCGGATCTATGCCGAAGGATTCACACAACCGCTCTAAATTAGTACCCAGGAACATCATATGATTTTTAAGCCTCAGGATACTGCAGTTGCTTTCCTTATAAACACTCATCAGATCCTTAATATGTGCACACAGCCCTTCTTCATTCAGGCTTTTCATCGCATTTACCATTCTCCCCATAATCTCGTCCGGAAACCGTATTTCCCGATCCATCCGGTCTTTGTAATAAGTGAAAATGGTCTGAAACCGCTGGTAAATGCAGTTCTTTAATGCAACCAATGCCTGCATATACTGCTCTTTCAGCATCAAATAGTCACTCGCTTCCCCACTGACCCCTACGAGTACTTTACAGTTATAATTCTGCAGAAGCAGCTCGGTTTTCTTTGCAAATTCTTCGGGGTCCCATTTCCGGTTCCAGATCAGCACGGACTGTTTATCAAAGCAGTTATATACCTTAAGATCGGAATCTATCTCCTGTTTTAGCAGCCGCTTCATTCCGCCCACTGATTTCAGTGCCGCTGCATTAACATACTGTGTCTCAATAATCATAACTCTGTGAAGTTCTTTTTTTTCGGTAAATCCCAATACATTTAAATAATGCAGTTCCTCCTCCTTAGCACTTGTCTTCAAAAGATTAAAAAAATGATTATCCTCCGCACTCTCCTGATTTTCCATCTTTTTCTCAGTTCTCTTTTTCGCAATCGCATCCAGTACCTTATAGAATTCTTCTTCCTCTACCGGCTTCAGCAAAAAATCATATACCTGATACTGCAGTGCTTTCTTTGCATATTCAAAATCACCGTATCCGCTTAAAATCACAAACTCCAGATTCTGGTAACGGTGCTTCAGATAATTAATCAGCTCCAAGCCATCCATATGAGGCATTTTAATATCGGTGATCACAACATCCGGCACTTCCCTGGTAAAAAATTCAATAGCCTCTGCCGCAGATTCACAGCAGCCTGCAAGTTCATATTTATCATCGTATTCCTGTATCAGATTGGAGATCCCTCTCCTTACTCTCGGTTCATCATCAACAACCAGTATTTTTAACATTGCTGTTCCCCCCAATATTACATCTCTTTTGCCTTTGGCGGAAAATGTATGATAATCTCAGTGCCTTCTTCCGGCCTGCTTTCAATTATTAAACCGTATTTTTCCCCGTACAGCAGTTTTAATCTTTGATTGATGTTACTAAGTCCTATTCTGTCACTGTCTTGTGATAAGACATAAAATATTCTTTCCCTGGTCATCCCTGCTCCGTTATCGATAATCCGAAGCACAGCATCCT
>NZ_JNGB01000052.1:0-14668 GCF_001029355.1 Robinsoniella sp. RHS | reverse complement strand
CTTTAAATTGAATTGTGAAATTTTTTGTCTAAAAGGAGGACAAAGATACGAATGAAACTAAAAAGTAAGAAGACCAAATTTTATATCTTTCTATTTATCGTTCCTGCATTAGTGATATACCTTCTGTTTCAGATTATTCCATTAATCGGAGCAGTGTATTTTTCCTTTATTGAATGGAGCGGAATTGCAGGATCAGAGCTGAAGTTCGTAGGATTCCAGAACTATGCAAATGCATTTAAGAATCCCGACTTTATATTAGCGTTGAAAAACATGTTAAAGATGGTAGTATTCAGTGTTATTTTCCATACACCAATCGCTCTTTTAATGGCTGTTGCAATTAACACGAAATGCAAAGGATACCGTGTGTTTAAGGCATTATTCTTTGTACCGACAGTATTTCCGTTAACTGCAGTAGGTCTGATGTGGTATTTTGTATTTATGCCAACAGGATCATTCAATGCATTATTAAAAGTAATCGGACTTTCCGATCTGGTTACCCCTTGGCTGGTTAACCCTGCATCTGCAATGAACGTAATCGTATTCGTTAATATCTGGGCGGGTGTTGGATATTTCATGGTAATTTTACTTGCAGGGCTGACTACAATACCGGAAGACCTGTATGAAGCGGCATCCATAGACGGTGCTACAAAAGTACAGCAGTTCTTTAAAATCACAGTACCAATGATGAAACCAACTATTTCTATGTGTATCTTACTGGATATCATCGGATCTGTAAAAGTATTCGACCTGGTATTTGCGATGACCGGCGGAGGACCAAACGGACTTACCAATCTGCCGACAACGCTTATGTACAACGAGGCATTCAAATACAGTCATTACGGACTTGGCAGTGCAATCGGTATTATCATACTGGTCATCTGTCTGGGTGGTACTTTAATCAGTAATAAACTTATGAGCAGCAAAGAGAACTAGGAGGTATACCATGAAAAACAAAGTGAAAAAAGAACGTAAAAAAATAACAGTGGGTACCGTGGTAATGTATTTATTCCTGATTGCGAATGCGGTAATGTTTGCAATGCCAATGGTTTTCACCTTGTTGTCTTCTGTAAAAACGAAAGTAGAAATCTTCTCCAAGCCGTTTGCGCTTCCGGAAGTATTTCAGTGGAAAAACTACGTAGATGCATGGAACGGTGCCAACATGGGCCAGTATTTCATGAACAGTATCATTCAGGCAGGTGCTACGGTTATCGTGTTAGCAATTGTGGCATCTATGGCAGCTTTTATGCTTTCCAGATTTGATTTCAAAATAAATGGATTTTTAAGTGTATTCTTTATGGTAGGTATGATGATACCGGTGCATACGGTCCTTGTTCCGGTTTCCTATATTATCGGAGCTTTAAATCTGAAAAATAATATACCGGCACTGATTATGATCTATGTTGCGTTCAACCTTCCATTCAGTATAATTGTAACTTCAAACTTTATGAAAGGGGTTAATAAATCCCTTGAAGAAGCAGCATTAATTGATGGTGCTACTTATTTCCAGATATACCGCAAAGTTATGCTTCCATTATCGGTACCGGCTTTGTCCACAATTTCCATTTTCAACTTCCTGGGTGCATGGAACAACATTTTATTCCCTCTGTTGTTCATCAATGATAAAAAATTAAAACCAATTGCCTTAGGGTTGCTGAACTTCAACGGAGAACGTGGAAGTGAACATGGTCTTTTAATGGCTGCAATTGTTATAACAGTAGTAGTACCGCTTGTATTATACCTGTTATTCCAGGAAAAAGTAGAGAGCGGTTTGTCAGCAGGAGCAGTAAAAGAATAAGAATTGATAATTGCTATTGGCTGAATAATCAGATATAATTTTAAATATATGCCCGGGCAGTTTTTTACAAACGAAATAAGGGCGGAAAACATCAGGAGGAATGGTACGTGGGAAATATCAGATACAGACAAATTCATTTAGACTTCCATACCAGTGAATATATACCAGAAGTAGGAAAAGACTTCAATAAAGAAGAATTTGCAGACACCTTAGTGAAAGCAAATGTAGATTCTATTACCTGTTTTGCAAGATGCCACCATGGATGGCTCTATTATCCATCTAAGAAATTTCCGGAATTAATCCATCCGGAACTTACGAACCACAACCTGTTATTAGAGCAGATTGAAGCCTGCCATGAAAAAGGCATCAAAGTACCGATCTATACAACTGCACAGTGGGATGGACGTATTATGAGAGAACATCCGGAATGGCTTGCTGTGGATGAGAATGGTGAATATATCGATACCCAGCACGTACCGGCACCTCATTTTTACCATACCATCTGCCTGAACAGCGGATATCGTGAATTCTTCAAGGAACATTTGGAAGATATGATTGATGTGGTAGGGGCAGATAATGTGGATGGTATCTTCATGGATATACTTTTCCAGGTTGATTGTAAATGTGAGCACTGTGTTAAGAAGATGGAAGAACTTCACGTAGATGTGGAAAGCAAGGCGATGCGCCTTCGTTATTCCATACATATGCTGGAAGAATTCAAGTCTGAAATTTCAGCATTCATCCGTGAAAGAGCGCCGAAAGCAAGTATATTTTATAACAGTTCCCATGTAGGTCCTGCTTATAAGGACAGTTTCAAGGACTACAGCCATTTAGAGCTGGAGTCATTGCCAAGCGGCGGGTGGGGATATGACCATTTCCCGGCAACCAGCCGATATGCAAGAAACCTTGGAAAAGAGATGATCGGAATGACCGGTAAATTTCATACTTACTGGGGAGATTTCCACTCTCTGAAAAACCGTGCGGCGCTGGAGTTAGAATGCTTTAGCATGCTGGCAATGGGCGCAGGCTGTTCTATAGGTGACCAGCTGCATCCAAATGGGAAATTATCCCCGGGTGCCTATGACCTGATCGGGCAGGTTTATGGCAGCGTTAAGGAAAAAGAACCATATTGCCGCAGTGCGTCATCCGTAGCAGAAATAGCAGTGCTTACACCGGAAGAGTTCTATCCGGAAGAAGAATACGATCTGGGAATTTCACCATCTCTGATTGGTACGGTACGTATGCTTCAGGAATTGTCCTACCAGTTTGACATCATTGACAGTCAGATGCCTATGGATCAGTATAAAGTTGTCATCTTACCGGATTGTATCTATTACAATGCGGATTTGGAAAAGGTGATGAAAGATTATATTGCAAAAGGCGGAAAAGTAATTGGTTCTTTTGATTCCTGTATTCCAAAGGATGGAAGTGAAAATATTTATGGTGTGAAATATTTAGGAGAATCTAAGTTTTACCGTGAATTTGTCATGCCGAATGAAGTAATTGGCAAAGATCTTCCAAAAGAAGAATTTGTTATGTATTTAAGAGGATTTGATGTGGAAGCGGCAGGAGCCGAAGTGTTAATGGATAAAATAGAACCTTATTTTGACCGTATTGGCAAGACTTTCTGTTCCCATCAGCATGCTCCGTCATCCGGAAAAGCAGGTTATCCGGCTGTGACGAGAAATGGAAATGCCATTTATTTTTCACATCCGATCTTCCATCTATATCGCAAGAATGCGGCAAGATGGTGCAAACTGATGGTGAAAGATGCGCTGGATTTATTATTAGAGAATAAGCTGGTAAACCATGATGGACCATCCACACTGATATCATCACTGAATCACCAGGAAGCAGAAAACCGTGATATTCTTCATTTATTACATTATATTACTGAAAAACGTTCCGAAGATATCTATACGGTAGAAGATATCATCCCGCTGTATATGATTACAATGAAGCTTTATGCAGGAGACAAAGAAGTTAAATCCGTGTCTCTGGTACCGGAGAACAATGCCATTTCCTTTAAACAGGAAGGACAGTATATTACTTTTACTTTGCAGGAAGTGAAAGGACATAACATGATTAGTATCCAGTATTAATCCAGTAGTCCATATAGCTTGAATCCTCAATAAACACTTGTCTATTTCCGAATATTATCAATTTTAATAAAACGGGAAAACACGATTAATATCAAAGAGCAGGATGCCAGGAGAGATCTCAAGCATCCTGCTCTTTATGGAGTCCTAAATAAAAACAGAGAAAGGAATGCCCGCCGTCAACAGTACGTCAGGTGAGGTGTGATTATGATAGAAGCAGTTGTGAACAGCAGCGAGACTTTTCAGGTGAATTTTATAAATAAAGAGGCATGGAGCCGCACGAAATGCCCGGAATATGTAAAAAGACTTTTCCAGGGTGAATATCTTCAATCCTGCTTTATGAAAAATTCAAATGAACGGATTGATTTATTCATCGGTTTAGGTGATAATGAGTGTAGCAGTAAGGAGATCAAAGAGGTTACAGCCAAGGCAGTAAAAGAGATGAAGCAGCACAATATCTATGAGTTTTCCATAGATGTATCGGACTTCATAGAAAAAAAGGGAACCTTTGCCGTTCGTGAAGCAGCGGAGGGAATCCTTATGGGAGCTTACGAAGGACCTTTTTTTGGAGAGAAAGAAAAGAAAGAATGGAAAGTATATTTAACCGGAATAGCACAAGCCGAGTTAGAGCCGGCAAAAAAAGAGCTTGAGGCAGGGATTCATATCGGGGAATCAGTAGTATGGGCAAGAGATATGGTTAACATGCCCGGCAATCATTTTAAGCCCTTGGATTTCGCTGCAGAGATCAGTAAAAAGATGGAAAGTAGTGGTGCTGTCTGCGAACTTATCAGCTATGAGCAATTGAAAAAGCTTGGAATGAAAGGTCTGCTGGCAGTTGGTGAGAGCAGCTCCAATGAACCCTGCTTTTTAATATTCCGATATCTTGCAGCTCCGGACAGTAAAGAAATAACTGCCCTGGTTGGAAAAGGAGTTACCTGTGATACGGGCGGATATTGCTTAAAGCCTGCTAATTCCATGCTTGGAATCAAAGGCGATATGGCAGGGGGCGCAGCCGTTGCAGGTGCGGTACTGGCGCTGGCAAAAAATAAGGTTAAAACAAATGTAATTGGTCTCATTCCAATGTGTGAGAACCGGATTGCTCCAGGAAGCCTTGTTCCGGGAGATGTGATATCTTCTTATGCTGGAAAGACAATAGAGATATGTAACACGGATGCAGAGGGGCGCCTGATATTGGCGGACGCGGTTGCCTATGCTGTGAAAAATGAAAATGTGACCCGGGTTTTAGATATTGCCACACTTACGGGAGCGGTTGTAAATATGTTTGGATTCTCTACAGCGGGAGTTGTATGTGATAACGATGACCTTTTCGCAGACTTTAAAGAGGCATATCAGATATCAGGAGAACGCTATTGGCGGCTGCCTGTCTATGAAGAGCAGGAACGAATGATTGAGAGTAAAATTGCAGATATCAAAAATATGGGAGAAAGCCATTGCGGTACCATTACGGCAGCGTTATTTATAAAAGCGTTCGCGGAGGAAAAACCGTGGATTCATCTGGATATCGCAGGTACTGCCTGGGTAGACAGCCCACTTTTTGAGTTTCAGTCAAAAGGTGCAACCGGTGCAGGAGTTACATCCCTTTATTATTTATTAGACAGAAAGGAAAATTAAAATGTTTTCAATAAAATGCGAAGAACGGATTGAAAAAGGATTTGCAGATGCAGCAGCGGCATATCCGGAGATTTATGGAAAAATCATTGAGAAGTTTAACGAATGCTCCGAACATGAGACAATTCTGATGAAATATTTATATGCAGCTATGCCCCTTAGTGATCTTGGAAATTACACTTTTGAGGACTTTTCAGATTATGCGAAACAGGGCGTGTTACTGTGGGAAAAGGGCCCGTTTGCCGGAAAAGTTCCAGAGGACATCTTCTTAAATTATGTAGTTTATCACCGTATAAATGAAGAGGATATTTCTCCTTGCAGAAGCTTTTTCTATTCACAGTTGTCTAAACGGATAGAGGGGAAAAGTATGGAGGAAGCGGCCCTGGAAGTAAATTACTGGTGTGCCGAAGAAGCTACATACCAGACTACGGATGACCGTACCGTATCACCTATGACTGTGTATAAAAGTGCGTTTGGCAGATGTGGGGAAGAATCTACATTTACCACAAGTGCACTGCGAAGTGTGGGGATTCCTGCGCGTCAGGTCTATGCTCCCAAATGGTCCCATTGTGATGATAATCATGCCTGGGTAGAAGTATGGTGCGATGGTGAATGGCATTTTATTGGTGCGTGTGAACCGGAAGAAATTCTGGACAAAGGCTGGTTTACCAATGCGTCATCCAGGGCCATGCTGATTCATTCCAGATGGTTTGATTTCATAGGGGCAGAGGAAGAAGTGATCCAGAAGGATGGCATGGTAACCGTGCTGGGTCAGCTTAAGCGTTATGCGCTCACAGAAAAACTGACGGTACACGTTACAGACCGTAATGGCAGGCCGGTGCCGGGAGCACTTGTAAAATTTGAGATTTTAAACTATTCCGAATTTGCTCCCATCGCTTCAATCGTAACAGATGAAAAGGGGCAGGCGGGATTTTGTACAGGACTTGGAAGCTGTCATCTGCATGTGATAAAAGATGGGGTATTTGCAGAGATCTTAGTGGATGTGGATAAAGAAAAGGAGTGTTCTGTATCTTTTGATGCTGTACTGGAAGAAGATCACCTTACAGATGTCAAAGCCGGATGCATGCCGCCGGTTATGGACGGCTGGCAGGATTTTGACGTGATTGCCCCTAAAGATGCCAGAATTAACACGAAGCAGCCGGCAAAAGAGCAAAAGGAAAGAGGAGAGGTACGTTTCGCAGAGGCCGCAGCCCTCAGACAGAAAAAGGCGGCATCCTTCTATCAGGCGGCAGAAGCAAATGAGATCAGCAGCTCATATGGAAGCGGGATTGATGAGATTCTAAAAGAAAGCAGGGGCAATTTTAAGGAAGTAGTAAAATTTTTGTCTGCTTCCGAAGAAATGGATCTTAGAAAAGAACTGCTCTACGTATTGACAAAAAAAGATTACCGTGATTTGAAAAGTGACGTACTGGAAGAGCATCTAAGAGAAAGCAAGGCTTATGCCGAACATGTACCCCATGACATTTTTGTTCGTTACATTTTAAACCCCAGAGTGCATATGGAACCCCTTACCAAATACCGTGAGTCCATCCTTGGATATTTTACAGAGGATCAAAAACAGGCATTTATTGCAGAACCATCCCGTATCTGGGATTATATTGAAGCAGCCGTTGGGGAAAAGAAAGACAGAGAATATGACAGCCTGACAACTTCACCGGTGGGATGTCTGATGCTGAAGACAGGCAGCACCCAGTCCAAAAAGATTCTTTTTGTTGCAGTCTGCCGTACACTGGGCATAGCGGCAAGGTTAAATCCTGCGGATCTTGCCATGGAGTATTATAAAGAAGGAGCATTCTGTCCCATCTTGGAAAATGCGAAAAAAGATTGTACACTCAGTCTGGCATCCGGCGACAGTACAAAATGGGTATATTTCCAGAACTGGACTCTTGCAGTATTAAAAAATGGTGATTATCAGACTTTGAACCTGGCGGCAGAAGTGTGGAAGGATGGTATGACCGTTCCATTAGAGACAGGAGTTTACCGCATTGTAACCTCAAACCGTCTGCCAAACGGAAATATTTTTGCAAAAACGTATTGTTTCTCATTGGACCAGGGAGAAAAGAAAGAATTAGTTCTTTCCCTGCGCGAGGCAAAATTATCCGATATGCTGGAAAATATCGAGATTAATGATTTTATACTTCACAGAAAAGACAGAAGCGAGATCATGGCTTCTGAAATCTTGCAGAATAAAAAGAACCTGATTATCTGGATGGAAGAGAGCAAAGAGCCTACCGAACATATTTTAAATGAATTATATGAACGGAAAGAGGAATTTAACAGCATTGACGGACAGATTATCTTTGTAGTAAAGGAAGAAAAATCACTGCAGGATCCTACCTTATCCAGAACGCTGGCATCTCTGAAGGATGTTCAGATTTATTATGACAGCTTTGCTGAAAATGTAAATACACTGGGAAGAAGGATGTATGTAGACCCGGATAAGTTACCGCTAATTATTGTGACAAATCCCGGCTTAAACGGAGTATATGCAACCAGCGGCTATAATGTTGGAACCGGAGACATGCTGCTTAGAATATTGAAATAGATATGAGGAAAGTCCGGTAATTAAAGATAGAACGGGGAACGGGCGTATTGCTGATGACAATACGCCCGTTTTTTCGTGTAATCCTATTGTTTTTTTGTATTTAAGCCTCGTCTTTCAGTGGTGAATAGCGGACCTTAAAGCGGATATCCTGGTTATAATCCCCGAAGGAGCTGCCAAATATAGTCATTCCGCCTACATGCCTGGCGGTATCCGGAACGCCCAGTCTGAACCGGATCATGTCCCGGTCGGTAAAAGCAAAATCATCAATCGTGACATCTGAGATTTTCAAATCATCCATAAAGGTGCCGTTTTTATTTATGATCAGGTTCTTTAAAAGGCCATATTGATTCCAATTCGGAAACCACCAGCCTGGCGTAAAATGACCCGGGCGGTCTGCATAGTCTCCAGGGCTGGTCCAATAACCCACAAAGGTTTCATTAATATAAAAATGAATATCGGATGGCCAGATACTGTTGCTTCCCGGGGCTTCGGAGCTGATTTCCAGAGAGATATCAATTTCATCAATTCGCTGTGACGCAGGCAGTACATTAGGCAGAATATATTCCACATAGCCTTTTCCGAGCCAGAGGATATCAGCGTCAAAACGCTGTTGATGAACGAAGAATCTGGGATCATCCACATCACCGATCAGAGAAGCAGGTGTGGAGATGCCGCAGGTGGGATAAATGGAAAAATCGGAATATTGCCCGACTTTCAATTCCGCAATAGATTCGTTCTGGATAACAGGTTCCTGAGTCAGAGAAAAAAGTATCTGTCCGATATGAGCAGAGCAGACCTTCTGATTGCCGTGTCCATCACCTTCGCTGGTTATTTTCACCAGACCGCAGTCTTCCAGCTTCTTAATATGGCTGGTCAGGGCACCGTTTGTGATATTTACCCGTCCGGCGAGTATGTTCATATTCATAGGGCCTTCATCCAACAACAGATTTAAAATAGAGATCCGGATATCGGAACCAAGGGCTTTAAAAAGCGGCAGGCCGCTGTCGATGTCTTTGAGATAACGCATAGGGTGTTCCTTTCGTAAAACCTTTTTGGTCGTATTGAGAATTATTATAGCGCTATTTGGAGGAAAATACAATAACGAATGCGGAAGCAGAAGGAACACACAACAAAATCAAAGAGTTTAAGATAAACTAAATTAATTTAAAAATAACTTGACAAGATATGGATTAAAATGTATAGTTTAGTTACGAAGCGAATAAAAAGTCATTAAAAATATACAAATTGCACAAAATACATATGATGAATATATACTAAATGCCGGCCGGCAGAAAATAGTTTTGATGATTGTTGAAGCAGTGCTGTGATGTGTGGGTTGATGACCTTTTTTGCTTGGTAAATGTAACCTTATGTGAGTTATTTTCTAAGTGAGTTTATTCAGGGAGGAACGAAAATGAGAAGAAAATTAATTAGTACTTTATTGTGTGTGTCTATGGCAGTTACTATGCTTACCGGGTGTGGAGGTAAGGAGAGCAGTTCGGCTTCGGGAACGGAAGGGACCAATACAAGCTCTAAGGAGGATGCTTCTTCTGAAAATGCGAATGGGGAGGAAGCAGATTCTGAGACAGAAGTTGTGACAACTACCGGCGATGCCAATGGAACGCATTTTGATATGTGGACATTTGTAGAGATGCATTCACAGTTTTATTCAAATATGGTGCAGAAGTGGAACGAAGAAAATCCGGATAAGACCATTGAAGTTACATTTACTACATATCCATTTGCAGATATGCATAATAAGCTTACCCTGGCATTACAGTCAGGCGAAGGTGCACCTGATTTATGCGATGTGGAAGTTGGACAATTCCCCAATTTTCTGCAGGGGGAAGTACAGTTTAAAGAACTGAATAGTTTTATGGAACCTTATACAAAAGATATCGTACAGTCACGTATTGACCTTTACAGTAAAGATGGGAAAAATTACGGAGTGCCTACCCATGTTGGGGCAACGGTAATGTTCTATAACACAAAGATCCTGGATCAGTATGGTATAGACTATACGCAGATTAAAACCTGGGATGATTACACACAGGCAGGGAAGAAGTTAGCAGAAGCGTCTGAAGGTAAAGTCAGGATGACATCTGTGGATACGGCAGGTACGGACTGGCTGTCCCTGTCTATGGCGGAATATGGCGAGGACTGGACAGATGAACAGGGCACAGCAGACGTAACCATTGATTCTGTGAACAAGATGCTTACCATGCAGCAGGACTGGCTGGATGAAGGAATTGCCATGGTATCGCCGGGCGGCCATGTAGATATGGAGGAAGGGTATGCCAATGTGGCAGATGGAAATATTGCTTCATTCCCAAAAGCAATGTGGTTTATGTCCAGATTCCTGAATTATATGCCGGAAATGACAGATACCTGGGCGATTGCACCCTGCCCGGTATATGAAGAAGGACAGAACAGATCTGTGGGCATCGGCGGAACAGGAACGGTTGTAACCAATCAGTGTGAAAGTGCAGACCTGGCAGCAGAATTTCTGGCATGGGCGAAATTGTCGGAAGAAGGAGAAAAGAAAATCTGGGAAGACCTGGGCTTTGATACCTGTAATACGAAAATATGGACAGATAAATCCATAACAGAAGATACATCAAATAAATATATTTCCTATTTCAAGACAAATCCATTTGATACTTTAAATGAGATTAAAGATGAGATCGGCATTGTAAAAGTAGTTACGATTACCCCGACTATTGGCGAAGTATTTAATAATACCACCTTAAATGCAATTTTAGAAGACCGGCAGGATGTTACAGAGGCGCTGCAGGAAGCGCAGGATAATGTTTCCCTGGAACAGTAATGAGTGCAGATGCTAAAATTGGTTAAAGGAGGGAAATACCGTGAGTAAATTGAAAAAAATATTTTATTCCCAGAAAATTGCACCTTATGTGTTTGTTCTTCCGTTTATTTTAAGCTTCCTGGTATTCTGGATCTATCCTTTGTTCAGTACGGTTAAGATGAGTTTCCAGTCGGTCCTGCCGGGGCAGGTGGAATGGATAGGGACAGCCAATTATACCAAGCTAATAAAAGATGCTGCATTTCATACGGCTGTCTGGAACAGCGCAAAATATACGCTGTTCACCATTGCATTACTGATCCCTTTTCCCATGCTGTATGCGGTAATGATGGACAGCCGCCTGACAAAAGCAAAGGGACTTTGGAAAGCAATTTTATATCTCCCGGCCCTTACCTCAGTAGTGGTAGCAGGTACTATCTTCCGGCTGATGTTCAGCGAATTGAATGGGTCCGCCATGAATCAGCTGATCGGACTGTTTGGAGCAGGCCCTCTGAAATGGCTGAAAGAATCCACAACAGGCATGTTGGCATTACTTGTGCTGGCATGCTGGAGATGGACCGGTGTGAATACACTGTATTTTATAGCAGGGCTTAAAAATATAGACACAGCTCTTTACGAGTCGGCAGATATCGATGGAGCAACAAAATGGCAGAAATTCCGTTTTGTAACGGTTCCGCTTTTGAAGCCCACCAGTATCTATGTATTGACAATCAGTATTTATGCAGGATTATCCATGTTCCTGGAAAGCTTTATGCTATGGAATGGGAATTCGTCACCCAAAAATATCGGACTTACGATTGTAGGGTACCTGTATCGGCGCGGTATTGAGAAGAACCAGCTGGGGTATGCATCTGCCGTAGGATTGGTGCTTCTTCTGATAGCCTTGATTATCAATATATTCCAACTGGTTATGAATGGGACTTTTAAAAAGGAGGAACGGTAAGATGGGTAAAAGAAAAGAGCGTTCATCCATGAGCAGAAACCAGAAGATCCTGGCAGCAGTCAATACCGGAATCTTTGCGATTGTAAGTTTAGTTGTAGTAGCCCCGCTGCTTATTTCGTTTATAGCATCATATCGTCCAGGTAAGGATCTGATAAGGTATGGAATGAGTCTGAATGTGGATTTTTCCGCCATGAGCCTGAATAATTACAAATACTTGTTTACCGGGAATCACAGTTATTTCTTATGGTTTAAAAACAGTATGGTGCTT
This sequence comes from Robinsoniella sp. RHS, assembly GCF_001029355.1. Classification (NCBI taxonomy): domain Bacteria; kingdom Bacillati; phylum Bacillota; class Clostridia; order Lachnospirales; family Lachnospiraceae; genus Robinsoniella; species Robinsoniella sp. RHS. Next base: position 2,544 of record NZ_JNGB01000052.1, on the reverse strand, counting down.
ACGGTTCTGACAGTTGTACTGACACTTCTGATCTGTTATTTTGTAGCATACGGGCTGACGATGTATCAGTATAAACTGCAGAATTTACTGTTTTTCCTGGTAATTGCAACAATGATGGTACCTTTTGAAATCCTGATGCTTCCGCTGTATCAGGAGATCATAGACCTGAAACTGATTAACAGCCGTGCGGGGGCGATTCTTCCGGGACTTTGTGCTGCGTCAACGATCTTCTTTTTCCGGCAGTACATGAGCGGGCTGCCGAAAGAACTGCTGGATGCAGGCAGAATAGACGGGGCAACGGAGTATGGAATCAGTATTAAAATAATGATGCCAATCACGAAGCCGGCTTTTGCGGCAATGTCAATATTATGCGCCATGGGTTCCTGGAATAACATGCTCTGGCCCCTGCTGGTATTTCGTGATGCTGATAAATTTACTTTGCCCATCGGTTTAAATACGCTTTTGACTCCTTATGGAAATAATTATGACCTGTTAATTGCAGGTTCTATGTTTTCTATTCTGCCAATATTTGTACTATTTTTATGTTTTCAAAGGTATTTTATTGATGGAATGACGGCGGGAGCAGTCAAAGGATAATGAAGCGGTGTGGGATAAATGAAAAAAATAATTTAAGAATTTTGGAGGAAAATTAAGATGGCAAGACTTTTCATTGATGCGCAGCAGAAAAAAAGTAAAATACATAAGGAAATTTACGGTCATTTTTCAGAACATTTGGGAAGGTGTATTTATGAGGGTCTCTATGTGGGAGAGGACTCACAGATACCCAATAGGAACGGAATGCGCAGCGATGTGGTAGAAGCGCTGAAAGATATGAAGATACCGGTCTTGCGCTGGCCGGGAGGCTGCTTTGCCGATGAATACCACTGGCAGGACGGTATTGGACCAAAGGAAAATAGAAAGAAAATGATCAATACACATTGGGGAGGCGTGGTAGAAGACAATAGCTTTGGAACCCATGAATTTATGGAACTGTGCCGCCAGTTGGGCTGTGAAGCGTATGTCAATGGAAATGTAGGAAGCGGTTCGGTAAGAGAAATGTCTGAATGGGTGGAATATCTCACCTTTGACGGTGTCTCACCAATGGCGGAACTCAGAAAAAAGAATGGAAGAGAAGAGTCCTGGGATGTAGAATTCTTCGGAGTAGGCAATGAAAACTGGGGCTGCGGAGGTAATATGACTCCGGAATATTATGCCAATGAATATAGAAGATATCAGACATACGTCCGGGATTACAAACAGGATAAGAAAATCTACAAGATTGCCTGCGGGCCAAACGTGGATGACTATGAATGGACGCAGGAAGTATTAAAAACCTGTTTCCGTCATTCCCAGCCTTTCCAGCATGGTTTTATGGACGGACTGTCCCTCCACTATTACACCCACCCTGAGGGATGGGAAGATAAGGGCAGTGCAACGGATTTCGATGAAAAGGCCTGGTATAAGACACTCTCTAAAACCCTTTATATGGAGACCCTGATCAAACGCCACAGTGCAATTATGGATCAATATGACCCGGATGAGAAGATCGGACTCATTGTAGATGAATGGGGAACCTGGTTCAATGCCATGCCGGGAACAAACCCAGGATTCCTCTATCAGCAGAACACCATGCGGGATGCTCTGGTAGCCGGTATTAATCTGAATATTTTCAACAAATATTCCAAACGTGTCCGTATGGCAAATATCGCCCAGTTAGTAAATGTACTGCAGTCTGTGATTTTAACCGAAGGACCACGTATGGTAAAGACACCTACCTACCATGTGTTCCATATGTATCAGTGCCATCAGGATGCAGTGCTTCTGGAAAGCCATATAGATACGGACCAGATCGGACTGGAAGAAGAGTTCCTGGTACCAAATCTTACAGAATCGGTATCGGAAGATAAGAATGGCAAGATGCATCTTACCATAACCAACTTATCCATAGAAGAAGCTTATCAGATTGATACCATCATCGCAGGGCGCAGCGTGGAAAAGGCAGTGGGCAAAATTCTGGTAAATGAGATGCATGCTATGAATACGTTTGATGAGCCGGAAACAGTTAAGGTTCAGAACTTTGATGATATTCAGATTACCGGTCAGGGCATATCTTTTGTAATCCCGCCGTGCAGCGTAGTTCATATTGAGGTGGAATAAATGAATCAAAGCCAGAGAGTATGTAAAAAATGCCTCTTGAAAGAAATGCCGGAGAGCGTTTATTATCAAAATCTCTATGATTACATCAGCCGGCTGGATGAAGATGTTAAAACAGAAGAAAATAAGTATCGGGAACGCCTTGATAAATGTAAAGCGTGTGACAGCCTGATAAATGGAATGTGCAGAATATGCGGATGTTTTGTGGAAATGAGAGCAGTCATTGAAAAAAATGGCTGCCCCCACACAACTCCAGAATGGTGACTAGGAGAAAAGGAGTAGGAAATGACTGGTAAAAAGTATGCAAAAATGGTAATAGACAAAGATTTTAAGATATCTAAGATTGATAAGCGGATTTATGGATCTTTTATAGAACACCTGGGGCGTGCC
>NZ_JNGB01000051.1:0-38838 GCF_001029355.1 Robinsoniella sp. RHS | reverse complement strand
TAATCGTTGAAAAGAAGAGCTGGCCCGTAACAGGCAGATGACGGCATGGACCTATGAGGTATGCGTCATCTGCCTGTTTTCTTAATCAGTATCCCCATTACTACATCCAAGAAACTATTGACATCCTTTTGAATAACCGCTATATTCATATTATAAGAATCATTAAGAATATAAAGATTTAGCATATAATAAATCAGCAGCCGCAGCAGACGGCAGAAAGGTGAATATTTTGGATTTACGCAAGGAAAAGATGAAGGTTTTAAAGCAGTATTTTGGATACGATGAGTTCCGTGAAGGACAGGAAACTCTGATTGACAGTATTTTGTCAGGACGGGATACACTGGGGATTATGCCAACGGGAGCGGGAAAGTCGTTGTGTTTCCAGGTACCCGGTTTGTTATTAGATGGTATTACTTTAGTTATTTCTCCACTCATTTCTCTTATGAAAGATCAGGTCAGAGCATTAAATCAAGCAGGCGTTCATGCCGCATTTTTAAATAGTTCCCTTACAACATCTCAATATTATAAAGCTTTGGATCTAGCCAGAATGGGTCAGTATAAGATTATTTATGTGGCGCCCGAACGGTTGATGACAGAAGAGTTTTTAAACTTTGCTATGCAGGTGAAAATTTCAATGATTGCAGTAGATGAGGCACACTGTGTATCTCAGTGGGGACAGGATTTCAGACCAAGTTACTTAAAAATTCTGGAATTTATCCAGCTATTTTCCATAAGACCGGTTATTTGTGCATTTACGGCTACTGCAACACAGGAAGTAAGAGATGATATTATTGATATTTTAATGCTCCAGGCGCCCACTGTGGTCAGTACGGGATTTGACAGGTCGAATCTGTATTTCTCGGTTTTAAAGCCGAAGGACCGTTATGGAGCTGTTAAAAATTATCTGGATATGCATCCTGAAGAAAGCGGAATTATATACTGCCTGACCAGAAAAGTGGTAGAGGAAGTTCATGAAAATCTGGTACGGGATGGGGTTTTGGCAACCCGTTACCATGCTGGGCTTGGTGATAGGGAAAGGCAGGAAAACCAGGAAGATTTTACATATGACAGAGCACCTGTCATGGTGGCAACGAATGCATTTGGAATGGGAATTGATAAATCCAATGTCAGATTTGTTATCCACTATGGAATGCCCAAAAATGTTGAGAACTATTATCAGGAAGCAGGAAGAGCGGGAAGAGACGGGGAACCGGGGGAATGTATCCTCTTATATAATGGGCAGGATGTGATTACCAATCAGTTTTTTATCGAGCACGATATAGATAATGATGAATTAGATGATATTACCAGAGCAGTGGTAAGAGAACGTGACCGTGAGCGGTTGAAAAAGATGACTTTCTACTGCTGTACCAATGACTGCCTGAGGGATTACTTACTTCGATACTTTGGAGAATACGGAGATCATTACTGCGGGAATTGTTCTAATTGCCTGACCCAGTTTGAAGAGGTTGATGTAACCGATTTGGCTAAGAGTCTGATTGGGTGCGTACAGACCAGCCATCAGAGGTATGGTATAAATGTAATCATTGATACGGTACATGGTGCGAATACCGCGAAGATCAGGCAGTACCGGATGGATGGCAATCCCCATTACGGAGAGCTTGCAAAAACACCTGCACATAAGCTGCGTCAGGTGATGAATCATCTGCTGCTGAACGAGTTTTTAAGTGCGACAAATGATGAGTATACGATTATAAAACTTACGGAAAAATCCGGAATGATTCTTCATGAGGATGAACGGGTTTTGATGAAGATGTCTAAAGAACAAGAAAAAGAAACTAAGGCAAAGCAGGAAAAGAAAGCGAAGAAAAGCAAAACGGCTGGGCTATCTCTTTCAGAAGCAGATGAGGATTTGTTTGAAAAACTGCGGAGTTTAAGGACAGAAATTGCAAGAGAAGAAAAAGTACCGCCATACGTTGTATTTTCAGATAAAAGCCTGGTTCATATGTGCGTGTTGAAACCAAAGACCAGGGAAGAAATGCTTACGGTATCCGGTGTGGGAGAATTCAAGTACGAAAAGTACGGAGAACGATTTTTAAACTGCGTGCAGAATGGAGCCACAACTGCATCTGCAAGTGAAATCGGATTTGCAGGAAGTGCAGATAGTGATTTTGCGGAAGAGGGAGAAATAAAAGAAAAACGCAGCAAGAACAAAAAATCTGAATTTGTTTTAACCAATGAAACTGCGGAACAGATCTATTACTCGGAACAGACGACATTAAGTGACCTGGTGGGACAAATCAATGACTTACGGGATGATCAGGTTATGAAACGGCTCACGAATAAAGCAATATTACAGAAACTGACAGAAGAAGGTTATCTGGAAGACAGAGTGATAAATGGACGGCTATTTAAAACCGTAACAGAAACGGGTGCCGGATATGGAATACAGGCTATAACACGGATAAGTGAAAAAGGAAATGAGTATGAAGTACTTTATTATAATGAGGAAGCACAGAGGAAAATAGTGGCGGCTCTGCTGGAACGCGCTTGAAAATTCATTCCCGCCATCTGCACGCCCCACTTTGCGGTATATTTGCCCAGGATTCAGGTTACGTAGCCCGCTACGCACTTCATCCGGGACAAATCTCCCACAAACTGTGACGCGCAGCTGTCAGAAAGCAATTTTTAAATACGTACTAAAGCAGGGGTGAAAAGCCATCAATTTTAAGTCGTCTCCTGCGATGATAAAAAGTTGAAAAGTACCTGTAGGTATGTTATCCTAAAGGGTAGAAAATCTCTGTAACCACATAAATCAGCTTCTGTTGTCAGAAAGCAATTTTAAACACGCTCTGGGGTTATGGATTAAGACATGTAAGACAGACATGGAGGATAATATTATGAAATTAGCACAATTATTAGAACGGGTAGAATATCAGTGTATTCAGGGGGATATTCAGACAGAAGTTACGGAAGTAGTGAATGACTCCAGAAAAGTATCAGATGGTTCTCTGTTTATCTGTATTAAAGGAGCCGTCAGTGATGGACATAAATATGCAGCAGAAGTTGTTGAAAAAGGAGCAAAGGTTCTGGTGGCAGAAGATCCGGTAAATGCTCCAAAACATGTTACGGTGATTCAGGTAGCAGACACACGTTATGCCATGGCCCTTATTGCCGCGGCATATTATGGATATCCTGCGGAAGAATTAAAGGTGATTGGGATTACAGGAACCAAGGGAAAAACCACAACCACATATATGGTAAAATCTATCCTGGAATCCGCAGGTCATAAGGTGGGACTGATAGGGACGATAGAAGCCATTATCGGAGAGGTTGTGATTCCGGCGGCAAACACAACACCGGAATCTACGCTGGTGCAGGAATATTTTAGACGCATGGCAGATGCAGGATGCGACTGTGTTGTGATGGAAGTTTCCTCTCAGGGGCTGATGCTTCACAGGACGGCAGGATTTACCTTTGAAATTGGTATTTTTACGAATATAGAACCGGATCATATCGGCCCTGCGGAGCATGAGAGCTTTGAGGACTATTTAAGGTGTAAGGCAATGCTGTTTAAACAGTGCAAACTGGGCATCTTCAATGCAGATGATGAACATCTGGATCAGATTCTAAAAGGGCATACCTGTGAAGTGGAAACCTACGGCTTTTCCGAAAAAGCAGATCTTCGTGCAACCAACACAGAACTGGTATCGAAACCGGGATATCTGGGGATTTCCTACCATGTAAACGGGCTTCTGGATTTTGATGTTGAAATAGATGTCCCAGGGAAATTCAGTGTATATAATTCACTGACAGCTATTGCAATCTGCAGGCATTTTGGGGTAAAAGAATCGGATATCGTTAATGCTCTTGGAAAGGCAAAAGTAAAAGGCAGAATAGAAATGATTAAGGTGTCGGATGCATTTACCTTAATGATCGATTATGCCCATAATGCCATGAGTCTGGAGAGCCTGCTTGGAACGCTGAAGGAGTATCAGCCCAAAAGACTGGTCTGTGTCTTTGGATGCGGCGGAAACCGGGCAAAAGCCAGAAGATATGAAATGGGCGAGGTGTCAGGCAGGCTTGCAGACTTCACGATTATTACATCCGATAATCCCAGGTTTGAAAAACCGGAAGATATATTAGCAGATATTGAGATTGGAATTTCGAAGACAAAGGGAGAGTTCATTAAGATTAGCGACAGAAAAGAAGCAATTGCCTATGCCATTCATCACGGCCGGCCGGGAGATGTCATTGTTCTGGCGGGTAAGGGACATGAAGATTATCAGGAAATTGAGGGTAAAAAATATCCTATGGATGAACGTGTTCTGATTCAGGAAATATTGGATGAAGACAGACAAATCTCCCGCAAAGTGTGATGCACTGCAGTCAGAAAGCAATTTCAAATCACGCTCAAGGAGAATAAATGCAAAAGTTATACGCAAATATTATTGTGGATATTACACAGGAGAAACTGGACCGAACATTCCAGTACCAGATTCCCCAAGAAATGCAGGGCAGCCTGCAGATAGGAATGGTTGTAAAGATTCCGTTTGGCAGGGGAAACAGATTCATTAAAGGGTACGTGGTTTCTATCAGCCGCAAATGTGAATACGAACCGTCAAAAATGAAGGAAATCTGCGAAATCGTCACAGACAGCAGTGACAGTGAATCCAGGCTGATTGCCCTGGCGGCCTGGATTAGGGAAAATTATGGTGCGACGATGATACAGGCGCTTAAAACGGTAATTCCCATAAAGCAAAAGGTCAAACCAAAAGAAAAAAAACAGATCTGCCTGATTATGGAACGAAGGGAAGCGGAAGAAAAACTGGAATTTTATAAAAAGAAACACCAAAAAGCCAGAGAGCGTCTGTTGGAAGCACTCTTAGAGGCAGAAGAGCTTCCCTATGAACTGGTAACAACAAAGCTGAATATTACCGGAGGCACCATAAAGTCACTGACAGAACAGCAGATCATAGAGGTAAAAACCACGAAGGTCTACCGCAATCCCATAAAACTGGGGATGAAAGAAGATTATCTGCTTCGACTTAACGAAGAACAGGCATATATTGCAGATAAGATCATTGCCGGCTGGGAAGATAAAGAAGAACGTACGTATCTGATACATGGGATCACCGGCAGCGGCAAGACAGAGGTATATATGGAGCTGATTGCCCATGCAATCGATAAGGGGCAGCAGGCGATTGTGCTGATCCCGGAAATTGCACTTACTTATCAGACTGTGATGCGTTTTTATAAACGGTTCGGAGATCGGATTTCGATTATGAACTCCCGGCTGTCCCCGGGGGAGCGTTTTGATCAGTTTGAACGGGCAAAGCAGGGTGACATCGATGTGATGATCGGTCCAAGGTCTGCATTGTTCACCCCCTTTCCTAATTTGGGAATCATCATTATTGATGAAGAGCATGAGCCGACATATAAAAGTGAAAGCGTACCCCGCTATCATGCCAGGGAGGTTGCAATCCAGCGTGGTGTTTTAGAAGGCGCCAAGGTGGTACTTGGTTCGGCAACTCCATCAGTGGATGCTTATTATAAGGCAAAGACTGGAGAATATACACTGTTCACCATGCAGAACAGGGCAAGGACCAGTGAACTTCCAAATGTATTTGTGGAAGACATGCGTAAAGAGATTAAGACAGGAAACCGTTCGGTCATAAGCGGCAGGTTAAAAGAATTGATGCAGGACCGGCTTGATAAGAGGCAGCAGGTTATGTTATTCTTAAACAGAAGAGGTTATGCAGGCTTTATCTCCTGCCGTATGTGCGGACATGTTATTCAGTGCCCTCATTGCGATGTCTCCCTGTCAGTTCATAATAACGGAAAGCTAGTCTGCCATTATTGCGGTTACGAAGAACCCCGGCCTGAGAAGTGTCCGAACTGCGGTTCTGAATTCATCAGGGGATTTCGGGTGGGAACCCAGCAGGTAGAAGAGTTTGTACAGAAAGAATTCCCCCAGGCAAAGATATTAAGAATGGATATGGACACTACGAAAGAAAAGGATGGACATGAAAAAATACTGTCGGCCTTTTCTAATCAGGAAGCAGACATATTAATCGGAACCCAGATGATTGTAAAAGGGCATGATTTTCCAAATGTGACCCTGGTTGGGATATTAGCGGCGGATCTTTCACTTCATGCCAGTGATTACCGGGCAGGGGAACGTACTTTTCAATTGCTGACCCAGGCTGCGGGCAGAGCAGGCAGAGGTGAGGAAAAAGGGGAAGTCATCATCCAGACGTATGACCCGGAGCACTATTGCATTATCACAGCGGCAAATCAGGATTACGAAAGCTTCTACGAACAGGAAATAGCCTATCGGAGTCTGGCGGGGTATCCGCCTGCATCAAATATGATGGCAATTCACGGAGCATGTCAGGAGTTGATGCATTTAAGTCTGGCCATGGATTATCTGCAAAAGTTTATTGTACGGATTGCGGGAAATACCAGTGTGCGCATTATCGGACCGGCAGATGAACCGGTTGCAAAGGTAAATGATATCTATCATAAAGTTATATATCTGAAGGAAGAAAGACACGATTTACTGACTATGATTAAAGATAAAGTGGAACAATATATAGAAGCAAACCAGGGATATGAAAGTGTAAATATACAGTTCGATCTGAATTGATTACATTGATGCCCTGATAATATAAACAAAAGAGTTGGAGGAAAGTAAAATGGCACTCAGAAAGATAAGAATTATGGGGGATCCGGTTTTAACGAAGAAATGTAAACCAGTAAAAGAGATGACTCCGAGAATCCAGGAACTTATCGAGGATATGTTTGAAACGATGTACATGGAAATGGGAGTGGGCCTTGCGGCACCACAGGTTGGAATTTTGAAAAGAATTGTGGTGATTGATACGGACGGAACTCCAAGAGTATTTATCAATCCTGAGATTGTGGAAAAAGCGGATGAACAGACTGGAAATGAAGGATGTTTAAGCCTGCCTGGCAAGACCGGCATTGTAACAAGACCCAATTATGTAAAAGTGAAAGCACTGGATGAAAATATGGAAGAATTTACGCTGGAAGCTACGGAATTGCTTGCAAGAGCAGTCTGCCATGAGTGCGATCACCTGGACGGAGTTATGTTCACCAACCATGTGGAGGGGGAACTGATGGATGTGGAAAGTTTAGAGGAAGAAGAATAGTCATTCTTTAGAAAAAAGTTATAAGGCTGAAAGAAAAATCTGATATTGAAAGGATGCCACGCTTTGATTCTTTCAGCCTGTTTTGTAAGTGGCAGTATTGCAGGCAGGCCTGGAATATGCAAAGGGTATAAAGTTGAAAATTGTATTTATGGGAACCCCGGATTTTGCAGTGGGGACATTGAAGAAACTAATAGAATCCCGGCATGAGGTTTTGGCAGTAGTAACCCAGCCGGACAAACCAAAGGGCAGAGGAAAAGCAATGCAGTTTCCTCCGGTAAAAGAAGTGGCAGAGAAAGCAGGAATCCCTGTTTACCAGCCGAAAAAAGTAAGAGATCCGGAATTTTTAGAAATATTAAAAGAACTTTCTCCGGATGTGGTTGTAGTGGTGGCTTTTGGTCAGATTATACCCCAGGCAGTCCTGGACGTTCCAAGACTTGGATGCCTGAATGTACATGGTTCATTATTACCGAAGTACCGGGGGGCTGCACCTATTCAGTGGGCAGTGATTGATGGGGAAAGGGAATCCGGAGTCACAATTATGCGTATGGATGCAGGATTGGATACCGGTGATATGATCACAACCAGAGTGGTGGAGCTTGAGAAAAAAGAAACGGGAGGCAGTCTGTTTGATAAGCTTAGTCAGGCGGGGGCAGAGCTGCTGATAGAAACATTGGACAAGCTGGAATCCGGTCAGGTATCTTATGAAAAACAGCCGGTAGAGAGTTCCACCGATTATGCCAGAATGTTAAAAAAAGAAGACGGGCAGATCGACTGGAAGAAGAGTGCGGCAGAACTGGAACGCCTGATCAGGGGATTGAATCCATGGCCCAGTGCATATACGCATCTGGACGGGAAAACATTGAAGATCTGGATGTCTGACGCAGAAGAAGGTAATTCCGGGTCAGCACCGGGGACGGTTGCCGAAATCACCAGAAACTCGGTAAAAAGTGCAGACCGGGGACGGTATGTTAAGCCTTTTGGAAGTCCAGCTGGAAGGCAAGAAAAAAATGCCTGTGGATGCATTTTTACGGGGATGCCAATTAGCGGTTGGCAGTCTTTTATCTTAAAAAAGTTTAAGAATTTATGAAATTACTGTGAAGTCGGTGGTTTTTTGCAAAAAATAGGTTAGAATAGTCTCACTTGAAGCAGTGTGAATGTTATTTATCACACTTAGATGATGATAGAAGGGAATGAAAATCATGTTACTTAGCTATAGCAGTTCAAACGGATTTTATGGATTAGGTTTTGGCGGTTTAGGTATGCTTTATGATCCGACTATGATTCTGGTGCTGATCGGACTGGTAATCTCATTGATCGCTTCTGCCAGGGTAAAAAGTACTTTTGCAAAATACGACAAGGTGCGCAGTATGTCTGGCCTTACCGGTGCGCAGGCAGCAGAGCGGATTCTTCACGGTGCAGGTATTTATGATGTAGGGATCCGGCGGGTACAGGGAAATCTGACCGACCATTACGATCCCAGATCTAAGACATTAAATTTATCAGATAGTACTTACATGTCAACCTCAGTGGCTGCCATCGGAGTGGCGGCACATGAATGTGGTCATGCAATCCAGCATCAGGAGCAGTATAAGCCTCTGATCCTCAGAAGTACTCTGGTTCCCGCAGCAAACCTGGGATCCACACTGTTCTGGCCGATTTTCCTGGCAGGGCTGATATTTTCAATGGGACCGCTTATGACAGCGGGAATCGTTTTATTTACACTGGCGGTAATTTTTCAGCTGGTAACACTTCCAGTAGAATTCAATGCTTCATCACGTGCTGTTAAAATTCTTGGGTCTTCCCATATTTGCGGAGACCAGGAGGTGGCTGGTGTAAAGCAGGTACTTTCAGCAGCAGCACTTACTTACGTTGCGAGTCTGGCATCTTCTATTTTGCAGCTGCTTCGTTTGATCATACTATCAGGAGGAAGGAATCGTGACTAAAACGGTGAACTTAAGAGAAATTGTACTGGGTATTTTAATGGAGGTTACGGAGGAAGAAGAATATAGTCATGTTGTAATCCGCGGCGTCCTGGAGAAGTATCAGTATTTAGAAAAAAGGGACAGGGCATTCATTACGAGGCTTGCGGAGGGAACCATAGAGTATATGCTTCAGATGGATTATATTCTGGAGCAGTTTTCTACGGTAAAGGTGGCAAATATGAAGCCTTTAATCCGCAATCTTCTGCGGATGTCAGTGTATCAGATTAAATATATGGACAGCATTCCGGATTCGGCAGTCTGTAATGAAGCTGTAAAAATAGCCCAGAAGCGCGGGTTTTACAGCTTAAAAGGATTTGTAAACGGAGTGCTTCGAAGTATAGCAAGAGGAATAGACAAGGTTGAGTACCCGGATCCGGTAAAGGATCCCCTTCATTATCTTTCGGTAAGGTACTCCATGCCGGAATGGATATTGAGAAAATGGCTGGGACAGTATGATCTGAAAACCGTTGAAATGGTCTGCACTAATTTTGAGAAAGACCAGAAGACCAGTATCCGCTGTAATCTGAATAAGGCATCAAAAGAAGAAGTAAAGGCAAGTCTAAAAGAGCAGAATATCACGGCAGAAGATGTTTCATACCTGGATTATGCACTGGAGATCTCTGATTATAATTATATGCAGGCCATCAATGCATTTAAAGAAGGAATGTTCCAGGTACAGGATGTAAGTTCCATGCTGGTTGCGGAGATAGCAGCGCCGAAGTTTGGAGACTACTGCATCGATGTCTGTGCGGCACCGGGAGGAAAAAGCCTTCATTTAGCAGATAAGCTAAATGGCAGCGGACATGTGGAAGCAAGAGATATTACGGATTATAAAGTTGATATGATGCTGGAAAATATCGAGCGGGTCGGACTTATTAATATGATAGCCGTACGTCAGGATGCTACGGTATTCGATGGTGCATCAGTGGAAAAGGCAGATATTCTGCTGGCAGACCTTCCTTGCTCAGGCCTGGGTGTAATTGGTAAAAAAACAGATATTAAATATAAAATGACAGAGACAAAGCAGCAGGAACTGGTTAAGCTGCAGCGGAAGATACTGGATACAGTTTACCCTTATGTAAAAGTTGGCGGAACCCTGATTTACAGTACCTGCACCATAGGAGCAGATGAGAATCAGTTTAATGTTAAATGGTTTTTGGATAATTATCCTTTCCAGCTGGAAAGCATTGATCCGTATATCTGTGAAGAACTGAGAAGTAAAACCACAAAAGCAGGTTATCTGCAGTTATTGCCGGGAATTCACAAGACAGACGGATTCTTTATGGCAAGATTTAAGAGGATAGGTTAGTGAAATGGGAAAAGTAGATTTAAAGACGCTTGATTTTCAAGAGATGAAAGCGGAGATGGCAAAGATTGGAGAAAAACCGTTTCGGGCGGGTCAGATTTATCAGTGGATACATCAAAAACTGGCAGATTCGCCTAATGAAATGACGAATTTATCCAAAAATCTCAGAGATACACTGACAGAGCATTATGATTGTACATGTCTTTCGGTAGCGGAAGTACTCACTTCTCAGATAGACGGGACACAAAAATACTTATTTGAACTGAAGGATCAAAATGTAATTGAAAGTGTACTCATGCGATATAAACACGGGAATTCCGTGTGTATTTCTTCCCAGGTGGGGTGTAAGATGGGATGCCGTTTCTGTGCTTCGACGATTGGAGGATGGACCCGGAATCTTACGGCAGCAGAAATGCTGGACCAGATTTACCGGATCCAGAAGCTGTCTGGGGAGCGGGTTAGCAATGTCGTTGTAATGGGAACGGGTGAACCTCTCGACAATTATGACAATATATTGAAATTTTTCCAGATGCTTACAGACGAACACGGGCTGAATATCAGCCAGCGAAATATTACTGTTTCCACATGCGGAATCGTTCCCAGGATGAAACAGCTTGCAGATGAACAGTTACAGATTACCCTGGCGCTGTCTCTTCATGCATCTAACCAGGCAAAGAGGCTTGAACTAATGCCAATATCCAATAAATACAGCCTGGATGAAGTAATCGATGCATGCAAGTATTATTTTGAAAAAACAGGCAGGCGGATTACTTTTGAGTACAGCCTGGTTGGCGGTGTGAACGACAAAAAGGAAGATGCAGATGAACTGGCCGCATTGGTTAAGCCGTTAAACTGTCATGTAAATCTGATTCCTGTGAATCCGATTAAGGAACGGGATTATGTTCAATCCCAGAAAAAAGTTATTGACAATTTCAAAAATAAACTTGAAAAATGTGGAATTAATGTTACTATAAGAAGAGAAATGGGCAGAGATATCAATGGCGCCTGTGGACAGTTACGCAGAAGTTATATGGAAAAAGTTTAAGTGTCATAAATTGTAAAGGAGAGGAAGAAACATGAAATCATATTGCGTTACGGATGTAGGGCAAAAAAGGACAACAAACCAGGATTTCGTTTATGCTTCTGGTGGGCTTGTGGGGAATCTTCCAAATCTTTTTGTAGTTGCAGATGGTATGGGCGGACATAACGCAGGCGATGAGGCTTCCAGCTATACGGTGGAGGTATTGCTTGAGGATATCCGTAAAAACCAGGATACAAATCCGATAAAAATAATACGTTCAGCAATCGAAACTGCAAATAATAAAGTTATGGAAAAATCAAGTTCATCCGAGGCATTGGCGGGTATGGGGACCACCCTGGTGGTAGCGACAATCATCGGGCAATATCTGTATGTGGCAAATGTAGGGGACAGCAGGCTGTATCTGATCAGTGATAAAATTTTACAGATTACAAAAGATCATTCTCTTGTAGAAGAGATGGTCAGGATTGGTGAGATCAACCGGGAACAGGCTAGGAATCATCCGGATAAAAATATTATTACAAGAGCAATTGGGGCCAGAAAGAAAGTGGTAATAGACTTTTTTGACATGAGGCTTCAGAGGGGAGACATCATTTTGATGTGTTCAGATGGGTTAAGCAACATGATAGAGGACGCAGAAATAGAGAAAATTGTAAAAAGCGGACCCAATCTACAGTGGATTGGAAACGAACTGATTGCAAGGGCGAATCAAAATGGTGGTAAAGATAATATTGCGGTTGTTTTGATAGAACCGTTGACAGGTGAGGTGGAATAATGTTAAAAGAAGGAATGTTTATCCAGGAACGTTATGAAATCGTAGGCAGAATTGGTGCCGGCGGTATGGCGGATGTCTATAAGGCGAAAGACCATAAGCTGAATCGGTTTGTAGCGGTCAAGGTGCTCAAACAGGAATTTCGGGATGACACAGCGTTTATTTCCAAATTCCGGGTGGAGGCACAGGCTGCAGCAGGCCTTGCGCATCCAAATATTGTTAATGTCTATGATGTAGGGGACGATCATGGAATCTACTTTATTGTAATGGAGTTAGTTGAAGGAATTACATTAAAGGATTATATAGGAAAAAAAGGAAGACTTGCGGTTCGTGAAGCGACCAGCATTGCGGTGCAGGTTTCCATGGGCTTACAGGCGGCACATAAGAAGGGTATTGTGCATCGTGATGTAAAGCCCCAGAATATCATCATTTCTACAGATGGTAAAGTAAAAGTAACAGATTTTGGAATAGCCAGGGCTGCTTCCTCCAATACCATAAGCTCCAATGTGATGGGTTCTGTACATTACAGTTCACCGGAGCAGGCGAGAGGGGGTTACAGCGATGCGAAGAGTGATATCTATTCACTTGGTATTACACTTTTTGAAATGCTGACAGGCCATGTGCCGTTTGATGGTGACTCTACGGTTGCAATTGCGATCAAGCATCTGCAGGAGGAAATGCCGTCACCTCATAAATTTGTTCCCGATCTTCCATACAGTACGGTTCAGATTATTGCAAAGTGTACCCAGAAAAGTCCGGACAGGCGTTATAATGATATGACGGAACTGATTCATGACTTAAAAGAATCGCTGGTAAATCCGGATGGGGACTTTGTTCAGCTGACCCCTATTAATAATAATGCAAGAACGGTTGTTATATCAAAAGATGAACTGGATCAGATTCATAACAGCTATGGTGACAGAGGGAATGATAGCCGCGGCAATGATAACCGCGGACATGATGGAAACTACGGCGGCTATATGAACAATGGCTACCAGGGCGACGGCTATATGGGCAATGGCTACCAGAATAACGGTTACCAGGGCGGCGGATATCAGGGCGGTTATGGAGACAATTACAATAATGGATATATGAATGATGATTATGATCCGGATGATGATGACGACGATGATGACGATGACGGAAGATCCGGTATTAATCCAAAACTGGAAAAGGTAATGACCATCGGAAGTATTATTATTGCCATTGTTATTGGATGCGTGTTCCTGGTTTTAATCGGAAATGCTTTGGGATTATTTAATTTCGGAGCGGGTAAGAAAAAGACAACGGAGTCTCCGAAGGTTACGGAAACATCAACAGTTAAGACGACAGAGTCAGAATCTGCGTCCAAGGGTAATGGAACAGGCAGTACACAGCAGAGCAATTCCTCTGCGGACCAGGCAGAAGTTACCGTACCTAATCTGCAAGGCCTTACGGCTGATCAGGCTAAGGAAAAATTAAATGCATTAGGTCTTGGGGCTTCCCTTGCAGGAGAGCAGGCATCATCTGTGTATGCACAGGGACAGATTGTTTCCCAGAACCCCGCTGCAAATACCAGTGTCAGCAAGAACACCACGGTTACCTATACGATCAGTAAGGGACCGGAAGAATCAGATAACCAGCAGCAGTCTGTTACGGTACCGGATGTGACCGGATTGACAGAGGAAGAGGCAAAATCAGAACTGGCAGAAAAGAATCTGAGCATCTCTGTGACAAGAGAAAATGATGATCTGATTGCAAAAGACCTGGTAATCCGTTCCACACCGGAAGCCGGAGCATCTGCAAGTTCAGGAGATACGGTAATCGTTGTAATCAGTGATGGACCGGAAGAAGACGACGATATTACTGTGCCTAATGTAATCGGCAGCACGTTTTCTGATGCCAAAGATACTTTGTCCGCACTTGGACTGACCGTAAAATCCCAGGAGCAGTATTCAGAGATGTATTCTGCGGGAACCGTTATGGATCAGGATATTACCTCCGGGCAGGGAGTAGGAAAAGGCACTGTCATTACGCTGACGATCAGTGCAGGTTCCGGGGGCCAGGATCCTGCCCAGACTGACCCGAATTTAGGAAATGGCACAACAAATAATACGGATGCTTCCACAACCGGAACCTGTGATGTTGGATTACAGGCGCCGGATGGCTATAACGGGGAAGCCGTTAAGATCTTATTAGTACAAGGCGATAAAACTACTACCATAGTAGAGGGAACCGCAGTTGAATTTCCTTATGTGCTGAATGCAAAAGGTACAAAAGGAGTAAATGGTGTTGCTTATATCTATGTGAAAGATGCTTCTACAGGAGAATACGGCAGTCCGGTTCGTTACTCGCCGATACCGTTTAATTAGAGGAAAATACATGCAGGGAAAGATAGTGAAAGGTATAGCTGGATTCTACTACGTTAATGTAGTAGGATCCGGTCTTTATGAATGTAAAGCAAAAGGAATATTTCGAAAAGACAAAATGAAACCTTTGGTGGGGGATAATGTAAAGATTGATGTCATAAGTGAAGCGGATAAGAAAGGCAATGTTGTCGAGATTTTGCCGAGAATGAATACGCTGATCCGTCCGGCTGTTGCCAATATCGATCTTGCGCTGGTTATTTTCTCTATTGACCGTCCCAAACCGAATTTTAATTTGCTGGATCGTTTTTTAATTATGATGGAGTACCAGAAGGTGCATACCATCATTTGTTTTAATAAGCAGGACATCTCTTCTGCTGAAGAAGAAGAGAAGCTTCGGAAAATATATGAAAATTGCGGCTGTGATGTCTTATTTACCAGCGCTCTGGAAAATACTGGATTGGAGCTGGTAATAGAGCGGCTGAGAGGAAAAACCACTGCGGTGGCAGGTCCTTCGGGTGTGGGCAAATCATCAATCATAAATATCCTGCAGCCCAAAGCAATGATGGAAACAGGAGAAATCAGTCATAAGATTGACAGAGGAAAACATACCACAAGGCATTCAGAACTTATTATGATAGAAGAAAATACGTATATCATGGATACGCCGGGATTTAGTTCCCTGTATATCCAGGATTTTGAAAAAGAAGACTTGAAAGAATTCTTTGTTGAGTTCCGGGAATACGAACCGGAGTGCCGCTTCCAGGGATGTATGCATATCCATGAACCGGACTGCGGAATAAAACGGGCAGTAGATGAAGGTAAAATCAGCAGGATGCGTTATGATAATTATGTGGAATTATTTGGAGAACTAAAAGATAAGAGGAGGTATTGATGTGAATATTTTAGCACCATCTATATTAGCAGCAGATTTTAAAAATTTAGGAAGTGAACTGAAGCGTATTGATGAAGCCGGAGCACAGTATGTTCATATTGATGTGATGGACGGTCAGTTTGTGCCCAGCATTTCCTTTGGAATGCCGGTAATCCAATCGGTGCGCAGTGCCACAAAACGTATTTTTGACGTACATCTGATGGTGGTAGATCCGGAACGGTACATTGATGATTTTGCGGCTTGTGGAGCAGATATGATTACTGTGCATGCGGAAAGCTGCAGGCATTTGGATCGTGTGATCGGGCAGATCCATGAAAAAGGATTGAAAGCAGGGGTAGCGCTGAACCCGGCAACCTCCCTGTGTGTATTGGACTATGTGCTGGAAAAAGTAGATATGGTTCTGATTATGACTGTGAATCCCGGATTTGGGGGGCAGAAGTACATTGACAGCTGTACCAATAAAATCAGTGCGCTTCGCAAAATTGCAGAGGCTAAAAATCTGGATCTGGATATCGAAGTGGATGGAGGTATTAATAAGGATACGATCCGTACCGTTTTAGAGGCCGGAGCAAATGTAGTCGTAGCAGGCTCAACGGTATTTAATGGGAATGTTACCGAAAATGCTAAGGAATTACTAGCCATTATGAAAGAATATGAAGGTTAAAAGTGTGCAATGGGTGCGGAGATGAAAATAACAGCGATTATCAGCGGGGGCAATATCAATTTTGATTTTGCCCTCTCATTTTTGGAAAAACATCCGGTTGACTGTCTGATTGGGGCAGATCGTGGAATTGAATTTTTAAAAAAAGCAGAAATGACACCGGATTATATTGTAGGGGATTTTGACTCAGCGGGAAGTGATGCTCTGGTGCATTTTCGGGAAAAAGGAGTTGAGATTCGTGAATTTAAGCCGGAAAAAGATGATACGGATACCCAGTTAGCCGTTAATCTGGCTATAGAGAAAGGAAGTACCTGTATTTATATATTAGGCGGAACCGGAAGCCGGCTGGATCATGTTCTTGGGAATATCCAGATATTAGGTCAGGCGGCAGAAGCCGGTATAGAGTGTTTTCTTATTGACGAAAATAACCGGATCCGGGTAATAAATAATAAAGTTTCTATAAAAAAATCAGAACAGTATGGCAAATTTGTGTCGGTAGTGGCACATACAACCGAGGTAAAAGGTTTGGATTTAGTTGGATTTTATTATCCTTTGTCGAATTATACAATGTCTTGTAACCAGGCACTTGGTCTCAGCAACGAAATTATTGCAGAAGAAGCACTGATTTCTGTGACCGAAGGTGCTCTAATCGTGATAGAATCAAGGGATTAATAATTTTGTGAAAATTTAAATTTGACTGGCGAAATATGTCGACATCTTAAAGGTAGAAAAGCTTGCATTTTTGTCAGATTCTGTGATAAACTGTTACTTGTTAAGAGATACAAAAGAAAAACAAAGAAAAACGGAATACAAGAAAGGAAATCATACATGAAACTAGGAATCGTAGGTTTACCGAATGTCGGTAAAAGCACATTATTTAATTCTTTAACAAAAGCTGGAGCAGAATCTGCGAATTATCCGTTCTGTACTATAGATCCAAATGTGGGAGTTGTAATGGTACCAGATGAGCGGCTAAAGTTATTGGCAGATTTATATAATTCAGCGAAGGTTACCCCGGCGGTAATTGAATTTGTTGATATCGCAGGCCTTGTAAAGGGGGCGTCAAAGGGAGAGGGATTAGGAAATCAATTCCTGGCTAATATTCGAGAAGTGGATGCTATCGTGCACGTAGTCCGCTGCTTTGAGGATACAAATGTAATTCATGTGGATGGAAGTGTAGATCCTATCAGGGACATTGAAACAATTAATCTGGAACTTATATTCTCAGACATTGAAATAATGGAGAGAAGGATTGCCAAGGCCTCTAAAGGTGCCCGAAATGACAAAACGCTTGCCAAAGAATTAGACTTCCTGCAGAGAGTAAAAGCGCATCTGGAAGATGGAAAAATGGCGGTCAGTTTTACTGCTGAGGATGATGAAGAGACAGAATGGATCAGTTCTTATAATCTCTTGACATACAAACCGGTAATATTTGCAGCAAATGTGGCGGAAGACGATCTTGCGGATGATGGCGCATCCAATCGTTATGTTCAGTCGGTCCGCGAACTGGCTGAAAAAGAAAACAGTGAAGTATTTGTAATCTGCGCACAGATCGAACAGGAGATCGCAGAACTGGATGACGATGAAAAGAAAATGTTTTTGGAAGATTTAGGATTAAAAGAGTCAGGATTGGAAAAACTTATAAAAGCAAGTTATAGCTTATTAGGACTTATCAGCTATCTCACAGCAGGTGAAACTGAAACAAGAGCTTGGACAATTGAAAACGGTACCAAGGCACCTCAGGCGGCAGGCAAGATCCATTCTGATTTTGAGAGGGGATTTATTCGTGCAGAGGTTGTTAATTACCAGAATTTATTGGATTGCAAGACATATGCTGCTGCAAAAGAGAAAGGATTGGTAGGACTGGAAGGCAAAGACTATGTAGTAAAAGATGGAGATGTGGTTCTCTTTCGGTTTAATGTATAGGAGTACGGCATGAATACTTCGATAGCCTTCCCAAATCTGGGAATAGAACTGGAGAATGTGGGTAAGAGTATTAGTTTATTTGGATTTCCGATTGCATATTATGGGATAACAATTGCAATTGCAATGGTGTGTGGGATTTTAGCAGCTATGCGTGTTGCGAAAGTTACGAAACAAAATCCGGATGATTATTTTGACCTGGCGTTAATTGCAATATTTTTTGCCCTGATTGGTGCAAGACTGTATTTTGTTATTTTTTCATGGGATAATTATAAAGATAATCTATGGAAGATTTTTAATACCCGTGAAGGCGGGCTGGCAATTTATGGAGGTGTAATAGCAGCAGTAATTACGGTATACGTATTTGCCAGGATTAAGAAATTACAGTTTTGGAAATTAGTAGACACCGCCTGCATTGGACTTGTTTTGGGTCAGATAATAGGACGGTGGGGCAATTTTTTTAACCGTGAAGCGTTTGGTGGATATACTAATAATCTGTTTGCCATGCGGCTTCCATTAGACGCTGTACGATCGTCGGAAGTAACCCCTCAGATGATGGAACATTTACAAAAGATAGATGGAGTATCATATATACAGGTGCATCCCACTTTTTTATATGAAGGAATGTGGAATCTGGTATTATTGATTATACTTATTTGGTATACTAAGCGAAAAAAATTCGATGGAGAGGTATTTTTGTTGTATCTCTTAGGATATGGATTAGGCAGAGCCTGGATAGAAGGGCTGCGCACAGACCAGCTTCTCCTGCCAGTAATCGGACTGCCGGTGTCCCAGTTGTTAGCCATACTGTTGGTATTTGTTTCTATTATAATCATTTTGTTCAAAAGAAAATCAAACAAAATGGAGAAAGGTACGGGTGAATGATATGAGTCATATGGAAGAATTAAGAAGGAAAATTGAGGCAGAGAAAGTGAACTTAGATAAAATCGTTGAAAGAGGTTTACTTACAGAAGAAGTCTATAAGCAAAGTATTGTTGTGGATGAATTGATGAGTCAATACATTAAATTGGGAAATCAATTATAAAATAGATTCTTTTATGAACTTGTGGTCTGGTGGGGACTGCGGGTTCTTTTTTTACTCTCATTTGCAAATTGTAAAAATGCAAATCAGTAAATTGACAAAATAGTAACACTGCATAAGATGACAAAAGAACAGTATATCTGGTTAGAGTGGGATAGATTTTGATCTGTGTAAAAATGATACGCAATTAGGTGGGGCGAAGTGGAGAGGATTGAAATGAAGATCACTAAAGTGGGGATTTGGTTATGATTATAGAAGAAAATTTTTTCAAAATATAAATACAGGTGGGAGAATAAAACTAAAAATTGTAAAAAAGAAGAAAAAATAAAGGAAAGTGGGAGAGCTTAATTTTTTATAATGAATGGAATTATGAATAAAAAATTTAAATTTTCATATGAACCCCGAAATATAAGTAAAAAATTATAACGCATAATTATGTAATAATATGAATATATATTCGGAAATGGATTGAAAATCTTAACTGCTTAAATATAGTGTAAATCAGTGGGGGATATATAGCACATTTTCATAGTTAAAAGTGATAACAGCAACAGAAAAAACAGATTATCCCCCCACTTCCCTCCCCACGATAACAAGGCTTCCCAATTTTTATGGTAATATTTCCCACTGTGCACATTTATCTGGTATATTTCGCTTTTACACACACAATATCTGGTAAAACCCGCGAAAAATGGCGAAAAATGGCGGGCTCCTTAAGAAATTCTTATGCAAAAAAAATAAAATTAGCCCTTGTATTTTTGTACAAAGTAAGCTATTATAAACATACAAGTGGTAGAAAGTGGTGGAAGGTGGTAGCAAATGGGGACTAAGTGGTAACCAGAACCACATTTCACTGAAAGTGCAAAAGAAGGATCGTAAGTTTTGCATTTTCACGAAAGAAGGTGCGTCATATGTTTATGGGAGAATACAATCATACGGTTGATACCAAAGGCAGACTGATTATCCCCTCCAGATTTAGAGATGAACTGGGTGACGAATTTGTTGTTACAAAGGGATTAGATGGATGCTTATTTGTTTTTCCCAATAATGAATGGCAGGCGTTCGAAGAAAAACTTAAGGCTTTACCACTTACAAACAAAAGCGCTAGACAATTTGCACGTTTCTTTGTAGCAGGTGCGACACCATGCGAGCTGGACAAGCAGGGGAGAATTCTTTTACCGGGAACGTTAAGAGAATTTGCAGGTCTGGAAAAGGACGTAGTACTGACAGGAATGTTAAACAGAATTGAAATTTGGAGCAAGTCGAAATGGAATGAGAATAATTCTTATGATGATATGGATGACATTGCAGAACAAATGACAGATTTAGGTTTAAGCATATAGCCTGGGGAGGACAATATGGAATTCAAACACAAATCTGTGCTTCTTGAGGAAACGATTGAGGCTCTGAACATAAAACCTGACGGCATTTATGTCGATGGAACTCTGGGTGGTGGCGGACATGCTTATGAGATATGTAAACGGCTGTCTGACAAAGGCAGACTGATTGGAATTGATCAGGATGAAGACGCAATAGAAGCGGCAAGGCTGCGCTTAGGGGAGTTTAACGATAAAGTAACGATTATCCGCAGTAATTACTGCGATATGAAAAAGGAACTGGCAAACATACAGATTACATCAGTTGATGGGATAATTTTGGATCTAGGTGTTTCCTCCTACCAATTGGATACGGCAGACCGCGGCTTTACTTACAGAGAAGACGCACCACTGGATATGAGAATGGACAGGCGTCAGAGCATGACCGCCAAAGATATTGTAAATGAGTATAGCGAACACGATTTATATCGTATTATTCGTGATTACGGGGAAGACAAATTTGCAAAAAATATTGCCAAACATATTGTAAGTGCGCGAAATGTAAAAGCATTAGAAACAACTGGGGAGTTAATTAATGTTATAAAAGCGGCAATTCCAATGAAATTCCGGGCAGTAGGAGGACACCCGGCCAAAAAGACATTCCAGGCCATAAGAATCGAATTAAACAGAGAATTAGAGGTACTTCGGGATTCTCTGGATGACATGATAGAACTTCTGAATGATGAAGGGCGAATTTGTATTATTACCTTTCATTCATTAGAAGACAGGATTGTAAAGACAATTTTCAAAAAGAATGAGGATCCATGTACCTGTCCGAGAGAATTTCCGATTTGTGTATGTGGGAAAAAATCCAAAGGAAAAGTAATAACCAGAAAACCAATAATACCAGGCGAACAGGAGCTTGAAGAGAACAAGAGGGCAAAAAGTTCGAAACTACGTGTATTTGAACGCAGACTGTAATCAGGATCTGATACAGGCTGTATTCATAAACAAAGAGTGAGACGAATGATACAAGTGTGAAAGAACATCGCTTTCACACTGCTGATTTAGCACAAGCCTGCTTGCGCTATTCAAAGGGTTAAGTTTGTTTAACTGTAAAATACGCTAGAGTATGTCTTGAAAATGATTGTACCTTACAGGTGCGATGACTTTAAGACACGATCTAAGACAGCGGGGTAAGGAGAAGCTAAATGGGAAGATCAGCCAGAAGACCGGAACACGGTTACGCGAGAAGAAATCAGCATCAGACAAGAGCATACGTTGACGGCAATACGGCAAGAGAGCTGCAGGCAGTTCCACGCAGGCAGGAAAACAGGCCTGTAAGACAGGAACCGAGGCGGAAGAGAAGACCGGCAACTAGTCAGAAAACCAGAAAAAATCGGGAAAAAGCATTGCAAATGAACTTTGCATATGTTATATTCTTAACGGCGGCAGCAGTAGCAACCCTTTTTGTATGTGTGAACTATTTACAGTTACAGGCAGCAAATACAGCCCATCGGAAGAATGTTACAGTTCTTGAGAGCCAGCTCAGTTCTTTGAAATTAGCGAATGATACGAAATACGACGAAACCATGGCATCTGTTGATTTGGAAAAAATCAAAGATATTGCAATTAATGAACTCGGCATGGTATATGCCCAGGAGGGACAAATCATTAATTATAATAGTCAGGATGGAGACTATGTAAGACAATACGAAGATGTACCAACCAATAAGTAGGTGATATGATTGGCATCAGAAAGAAATAGAGATAGAAAACGAAACAGTAAAAAAATATTTACCAAAAAAATGCAAATAAAGCTTATGGCTATATTTGCATTAGTTTTATTAGCGCTTGTGGGGCTGAATGTCCGGATTGCGTATATTACGGCTAAGAGCGGTGATAAGTACGCCAGGAAAGTTTTATCCCAGCAGCAGTATGACAGCCGAACCATACCATTTCGCCGGGGAGAGATTCTGGACCGGAATGGTAATATTCTGGCAAGAAGTGAGAAGGTCTATAATGTGGTTCTGGATTGCTTTGCAATCAATGCAGATGAGGATTTTATAGAACCAACCATAAGCGCCCTGGTAGCAACCCTGGGTGTGGATGAATCGGAAGTGCGCAAGATAATTACTTCAGAGGAAACCAAGGACAGTCAGTATCAGGTTATTAAAAGAGAAGTGTCCATGGAAGACAAACAGAAATACGAGGATTACACAGATTTATCCGAAGACCGCAAGCTGAGTGATGAAAGACGGCTGGAACTGGAAAACGTGCAGGGTATCTGGTTTGAAGAGGATTTTATACGTAAGTATCCCTTTAACACCCTTGCGAGTAATGTACTTGGTTTTTCCAATGATCTGAATGAGGGTATCGTTGGGCTGGAGTCCTATTACAACGATGTATTGAGAGGAGTAGACGGACGTGAATTCGGATATCTGAACGAAGATTCCGAGCTTCAGCGAACCACGGTAGAACCTACCAATGGTAAAAGCCTGGTGTCTACCATTGATGTAAATATCCAGCAGGTTGTGGAAAAATATATCAAAGAATTTGACGATAAGTATAAAGATGGCCCATGGGTAGATTTTGCAGGACATGGAAGTAAAAATACCGGTGTTATTGTGGGAGATCCCAATACGGGAGAAATTCTGGCAATGGCTACCAATCAGGCTTATGATTTAAATGATCCGGAAAATCTGGATGGATGGTATACTAAAAAGCAGATCGAAGCAATGTCTGATGAGGAATATGTAACAGCGCTGAATGGACTTTGGAGTAATTTCTGTATTTCAGGAGCATTTGAACTGGGTTCCACTTATAAACCGGTTGTTGTGGCATCCGCTTTAGAAGGCGGGTTTGCAGATGATTCAGATCATTACTATTGTAATGGCTATCTGCAGTATGGATCGGAACCTCCGATTTATTGTGATAACCGGAATGGACATCAGGACGAAACCTTAAGTGATGTAGTAAAGAATTCCTGTAATGTTGGTATGATGGAGATTGCTGATAAAATGGGAGTGGATGCTTTCGTTAAATATCAGGAGTTATTTAATTTTGGTAAGAAAACCGGAATTGATCTGCCAAACGAAAATGCGGGTATTTTATATAACAGTAATAACATGCATGTAATTGAATTGGCAACCAATTCATTTGGACAGGGATTTACCGCTTCTATGATTCAGGAATTTGCAGCGTTTTCAACCGTTGTAAACGGCGGCAACTATTATCGTCCCCACATGGTAAGACAAGTACTGGATTCAAAGGGCGGAGTTGCTAAAGATATTGATCCGCTGCTGTTAAGCCAGCCGGTTTCATCTAAGAACTCTTCCTTATTAAAGGAATATCTGGAAGCCGTTGTAAAAGAAGGAACCGGACAGAAAGCGCAGATTCCCGGCTACCGTATCGGTGGTAAGACAGGTACTGCGGAGACTCTCCCGCGTGGAGAGGATCGTTATATCGTATCCTTTATCGGGGCGGTACCTATTGATGATCCGCAGGTGGTTATTTATACGGTTGTAGATGAACCAAACGTAGAGGATCAGGAAATCGGCGGATATTCCATGGAGATTTCCAAAAAGATCTTATCAGAAATCCTTCCCTATTTGGGAATATATCCAACGGAGGAGATTACAGATGATGAACGTGGTACCCTGGGTATGAAGACAGGAGAAAATGCAGACGGCACATCAGATGGAACTACGGATGGCACGACGGACGGTACAACGGACGGTACAGGCGAGAATGCAGATGGTACTGCTCAGAACGGAGTGCCGGATCAGAATTATGTAGAACCTTTGGAAGACACGGGAGAGCCTCAGGAAGATCCCTGGGACGATGGCGTGACCAACGAAGATCTGCAGCTTGAACAATAAAGACATATCCCCGTAGAAGTAATAATAGATTATACTAATTACTTCTACGGGGATTTTTATGCTCAAAATTAAAACGTATCACAAGAAGAAGATTGTTGTAGTATTTACCCTGTGCTTTTTGGTATTAGCTGCCCTGGTGGGACGCCTTGTTTATCTGATGATATTTAAATCGGATTACTATGCCCAGAAAGCGGAGGAACTTCACGAAAGAGAAAGAGATATTAAGGCTGCCAGAGGAGAAATTATGGATGCTACGGGAACTGCCCTGGCAACAAATAAAACTGTTTGTACAATTTCTGTTATTCACAGTCAGATTAAAGAACCGGATAAAGTGATTGCCATGCTGGTAAAGGAGTTGGGGCTATCCGAGGCTGAGGTACGGAAAAGGGTAGAGAAGAGAAGCTCTATTGAACGTGTAAAGACGAATGTAGAAAAAGAGGTTGGGGATAAGATCCGGGAATATAATCTGGCCGGAGTGAAGGTAGATGAGGATTTTAAACGTTATTATCCATTTGGATCCCTGGCATCCAAGGTTTTGGGATTTACAGGGAGCGACAATCAGGGGATAATCGGTCTGGAAGTAAAGTACGAGGATATCTTAAAGGGCAGCCCCGGTAAAATTCTTACGATGACAGATGCCAGGGGAGTGGAACTGCCGGAAGCAGGAGAGAGCAGGCTGGAGCCTATTAACGGAAATGATTTGTATATCAGCCTTGACAACAATATACAACAGTATGTCGAGCAGGCAGCCAAGAAGGTAATGGAACAGAAAGGTGCGGACAGTGTATCCATACTGCTTATGAGACCCGGGAATGGAGAAATTGTGGCTATGGTTAATGTTCCGGAATTTGATCTGAACAGTCCGTTTACATTAAATGTAGATTCCTCACAGATGACAGATAAAGAGAAACAGGATGCCCTGAATCAGATGTGGAGAAATGGGTGCATTAATGATACCTATGAACCGGGATCCACATTTAAAATTATTACTGCTGCGGCAGGTCTGGAAGAAGGAGTAGTTTCTCTGACGGATCAGTTTTCCTGCCCCGGATATAAAATTGTGGAGGACAGAAGAATACGCTGCCATAAAGTAGCGGGCCATGGAGGAGAAACTTTTGTACAGGGAGTCATGAACTCCTGCAACCCGGTATTTATTGAAGTGGGGCTGCGGCTGGGTGTGGACAATTATTTTAAATATTTCAATCAGTTCGGCCTGAATAACAAGACCGGTATTGATCTTCCCGGTGAAGCAGCAACCATCATGCATAAAAAGGACAATGTAGGGCAGGTAGAACTTGCCACGATCTCTTTTGGGCAGTCATTTCAGATTACGCCGATGCAGCTTGCAACAACGGCAAGTTCCATCATTAACGGCGGCAGGCGGGTTACACCGCATTTTGGTGTATCTGTTAAGGATAAAGAAGGGACGCTGATTAAGAAACTGCAATATCCCCTGGGAGACAGAATCCTGTCAGAAGATACTTCGGCAACCATGCGCTATGTATTGGAGCAGGTAGTTGATGGCGGTTCAGGCAAAAATGCTTATATTGCAGGATACCATATTGGTGGTAAAACAGCTACATCAGAGACACTTCCAAGAAGTGCCAACAAATATATTTCTTCATTCCTGGGATTTGCACCGGCAAATGATCCCCAGATATTGGGACTCTGCGTCATTCATAATCCACAGGGTGTTTATTATGGCGGAACCATAGCAGCTCCTGTAATTAAAGACATTTTTGCGAATATTCTGCCTTATCTGGAAATACCAATAGATGAATCCCAGTTGGAAACGGAGACAGAAACGCAGTGATTTGTATAGGCCTGATAGCTTTGTAACGGCAACCTGAATCTCGGAAAGATGGGAAGCGGGGGACCTGCATGGACGGCAAAGGCAACTGACAGAGTCCATGCAGGTCCCCCGCTTCCCATCTTTCCGGACACTATCCAAAATTTACAAAGCGTTATTAATCAACAAAACACCAATTTCATGTTTTCATAACCAGATCAGTTTATCATGTTTTTTAGATTTCAAGGTTGATTAATAACCAAAAAAAGTTTATACTAATCTATAGTATGTCTACAAATAGCGAAAGAATTAAAGAGGTGTATTATGATTATTGGTACTGAAGTTATTATTCCATTACTAGTGGCGTTTGCCATCAGTGTAGCACTTAGTCCTTTTGTAATTCCATTTTTACGGAAGCTGAAAGTGGGACAGACGGAGAGAACAGACGGCGTCCAGTCTCATTTGAAAAAGGCGGGAACTCCTACTATGGGAGGGTTGATTATTTTAATCAGCATACTGGCAACTTCTTTGTTTTTTGTGAAGGATTATCCGCAGATCATACCGGTCTTATTTTTGACTCTTGGATTTGGTATTATCGGATTTTTAGATGATTACCTGAAAGTCGTATTAAGACGGTCAGACGGATTACTTCCATGGCAGAAGATGCTGGGGCAGATTGTAATTACAACCATTTTCCTGGCATATATTCTTATTGTAGATTCATCCGGCCTTACGATTATGAATCCTTTTGACAAAGGAACTTATATTGATTTTAAGCTGATTACAATACCCCTTGTGTATATTGCGGTAATTGGAACGGTAAACGGTGTTAATTTTACAGATGGTCTGGATGGTCTGGCTACCGGAGTTACTACGATGGTCGCTGTATTTTTTACAGTAGTGTCCATTGCTTATAAAGGCGGAATACAACCTATCACAGCAGCCGTTGTAGGGGCGCTGCTGGGATTTTTATTGTTTAATGCACATCCGGCTAAGGTATTTATGGGAGATACCGGATCGTTAGCTCTGGGAGGTTTTGTGGCAGGCTGTGCCTATGCCCTTAGGATGCCATGGATTATTATCATTGTAGGATTGGTTTACCTGGTAGAGGTAATCTCAGTTATGATCCAGATTACTTATTTTAAGAAGACCGGCGGCAAGAGATTTTTCAAAATGGCTCCGATTCATCACCATTTTGAGTTATGCGGATGGTCGGAAACCCAGGTGGTAGCTGTATTTACCGTTGTTACAGCGTTATTATGTCTGGTAGGGCTTCTGATACTTTCCTAAAGTGAATCAGCTGGCAGATATGGATTCCCTGGTTTATTACTGACCCGGGGACAGAGACAGATGAAAAGCAGATTAATGATAGAGATAAGAACATACGGTTTGAGAAATCAAATGACCGGTTAGGAGGATTACAATGGAATTAAAGGACAAGAAAGTTCTTGTATTTGGTACCGGAATCAGCGGTATAGGTGCGGTAGAATTATTGGAAAAAGTACAAGCGAAACCAGTCCTGTATGATGGAAATACAAAACTTACAAAAGCAGAAATAAGTGAAAGACTGCCAATGGGCAGCAATGCGGATATTATAATCGGAGACCTGCCGGAAGATATTATGGCAAGCCTTGATCTGGCGGTTTTAAGTCCGGGTGTACCTACGGATCTTCCTCTTGTGAACAAAATGAGGGAAAACGGGATTCCAGTCTGGGGTGAAGTAGAACTTGCCTATGTTAACAGCAAAGGAAGTGTGCTTGCAATTACGGGAACCAATGGAAAGACTACTACAACCAGCCTGCTTGGAGAGATCATGAAGTATCATGCTAAGGAAGTGTATGTAGTTGGAAATATAGGGAATCCCTATACCCAGGTTGCGCTGGAAATGACTCCCGATGCGGTAACAGTAGCGGAAATCAGCAGCTTTCAGCTGGAAACCATACATTCTTTCCGGCCAAAGGTGAGCGCTGTTTTAAATATAACACCGGATCATCTGGACCGGCATCATACCATGGAGGAATACATCCGGGTAAAAGAGAGTATTACCTTAAATCAGGGAGAAGAAGATACCTGTGTCCTGAATTATGAAGATGAGCTGTTAAGAGAATTTGGCAGTTCGCTAAAATGCAAGGTATTATTTTTCAGCAGCCTGCGTACACTAGATAAGGGTATTTACATAAATGATGGAGCGATTGAATACAATGATGGTACAAATAAAATCACGGTATGCCAGATCAGCGAGTTAAAACTTCCCGGAAGGCATAATCATGAAAATGTTATGGCAGCTGTGGCAATGGCGATAGCTTTTGGAGTGCCGTTTGAAGAAATTCATTATGTAATAACAAGATTTACGGCTGTGGAACATAGAATAGAGTATGTGACTAAGGTTCGCGGTGTGGCATATTATAATGATTCAAAAGGTACGAATCCGGATGCCGCAATGAAAGGAATTCAGGCTATGGACCGCCCCACATTACTCATTGGGGGGGGCTATGATAAAAATTCTTCCTATGATGAGTGGATACATTCTTTTGATGGAAAAGTCCGTTACCTGGTATTAATCGGGCAGACTAGGGAGAAGATTGCAGATGCAGCAAAACGATGTGGTTTCAATGACATTATTCTGGCAGATTCACTGGAAGAAGCTATTGATATCTGTGCTAAAAAAGCCAATCCGGGCGATGCCGTATTACTTTCACCGGCATGTGCAAGCTGGGGTATGTTTCCCAATTATGAAGAGCGGGGACGGGTTTTTAAAGAGCATGTAAGACATCTTCATTAATTAAAAAAGGAGTGATGGTTTGAATCAAGGTGTGAAAAGACAGGACTACACACTACTGATAATCGTGCTTTTCTTAATTTGCTTTGGTTTAATAACACTCTATAGTACAAGCGCATATAATGGCCAGGTTAAGTTTGCTGATCCCGGCTATTATTTTAAAAAACAATTATTTGCAACAATCCTGGGCATTGTGGCGATGCTGATCGTTTCCAGAATGGATTACCATATTTTCGGGAAGTTTGCATTCTATGCTTATCTGCTATCCCTGGCATTATCCGGGGCAGTACTGATCTTTGGGGATTCTTATAATGGTTCAAAGAGATGGCTGTCTCTTGGACCGCTGTCTTTCCAGCCATCTGAGTTTGCAAAGCTGGCGGTCATATTATTTCTGGCATATATGGTCAGCAGCCAGAAAAAAAAGCGGGGAAATGTATTCCTGATATCTATGGTTATTGGTCTGGTACTCCCGATTGTAGGTCTGGTTGGAACGAATAACTTAAGTACAGCTATTATTATCCTTGGTATTGCGGTTATTCTGATTTTTGTATCAAATCCAAAATATCTGCAGTTTATCTGGATAGGTGCCGTTGGGATTGGATTTATCAGCATTTTTCTGAGTATGGAATCCTATCGCCTGGAACGTCTTGCAATCTGGAAGAATCCGGAGAATTTTGAAAAAGGTTTTCAGACGATCCAGGGGCTTTACGCGATTGGTTCAGGAGGTTTGTTCGGAAGAGGATTAGGGGAGAGCATTCAGAAACTGGGATTCGTTCCGGAAGCACAAAATGACATGATCTTTTCTATTATCTGCGAAGAATTGGGGCTGACAGGTGCCATTATTCTGATTATTATATTTATTGTCATGATCTGGCGTTTTATGGTGATTGCGACTCATGCCAAGGATTTATTCGGATCTTTGATTGCGGTGGGCGTTATGGGACATATTGCCATTCAGGTTATGCTGAACATTGCGGTTGTAACAAATACAATTCCCAATACCGGTATCACCCTTCCGTTTATCAGTTATGGAGGAACTTCCGTACTATTCCTGCTGTCGGAAATGGGGCTGGCGCTTAGTGTCAGCCGGTGGCAAAAATAGATTCCGTGCATATAATGAGATATATGGGTTTAATGGCCGCCTTATAGCGGTCATTAGAAGTTATCGGAGGAATCTTACTTGGATGGTATAAAAGTTCTGGGTGGTCATCCGTTGCACGGGGAAATCGCGATACAAGGCTCGAAAAATGCCATACTTCCTATTATAGCAGGAACACTTCTGCATGATGGAATCACGGTTCTGCATAATTGTCCGAAAATCTTGGATGTTATGTATATGGTAGAGATACTAAAACAATTGGGATGCCGCGTCTGCTGGAAGGATGATACACTTGTAATTGATGCATCCTGCCTGGACTGCTGTGAAGTGCCGGCAGATCATGCAGGCAAGCTGCGTTCATCTATTATTTTATTAGGTAGCCTTCTGGGCAGGCATAGAGAAGCACATGTACCTTATCCGGGTGGATGTACAATCGGAGCAAGGCCAATTGATCTTCATTTGGAAGCCTTCAGGCAGATGGGTGTTTGCATAGAGGAGCAGGAAGGTTTGCTTCTGGCACAGACAAAGGGTCTTTGCGGTGCCAGAATTCATTTGCGTTTCCCGAGCGTGGGTGCCACGGAAAATATTATTCTGGGTGCCGTGCTAGCGGACGGAACGACAGTTCTGACAGGTGCGGCAAGAGAACCGGAAATTGTAGAATTGGCTGTATTTTTAAATAAAAAAGGGGCCAGAATAACAGGGATGGGAAGTGACTGTATCTGTATCCGTGGTGTTGACAGGCTGCATGATTCAGAATATACTATGGGACCGGACAGAATTGTAGCCGGGACATATGTATTGGCAGCTCTGGGCAGCCGGGGATGTGTCACATTGTGGAACGCGCCTGTGGATCAGATAAAAAATATATTGTATCTATCAGGTAAAATGGGAGCTTCCCTCAGATGGAACCGTAATTGTCTGAGAGTAGATGCAAGAAGGGCTGGAGCTCCGGTCCCGTTTATTGAGACCAACCCATACCCGGGTTTTCCTACAGATCTGCAGTCTCAGCTTATGGCAGTACTTTGTATGGCAAAGGGGAAAAGCTGCATACGGGAAACAGTATTCGAAGCCAGATTCCATGTGGCTGAAGAACTGAACCGGATGGGGGCCAGGGTGCTTACCAACTCAATGGAAGCACATATCGAAGGCGTAGATAGGCTGACAGGCTGTGATGTAAAAGCGTCAGAACTTCGGGGAGGTGCTGCACTTACTATAGCCGGTCTGATGGCCGAGGGAGTTACGAGAATAAGTAATAAACATTTTATTGATAGGGGATATGTAGATATCTGTGAAGATCTGAAGGCATTGGGAGCCAGGATCTCTCCTATAGAAATAACAGAGTAATTATCTGACTCGGAGAATGGGGAATGCAGTCAGGTAGTCACAAATTGTTTTAAAATGAGAGGATACAGGTGATTAGTATGGAGCAGGGCTACAAAAGAAAGAAGAAGAGAAGGAAAAAAATTGGAAAAATAGCTGCCTTATCAATTCTCGCACTTCTATTAATAAGTGCAATTGTAGTATTTGGATTATTCCGCATTCAAGAGGTAGAAGTTGTGGGGAATGATTATTATACGGCAGACGAGATAAAGAAAATGGTAATGTCAGATTCTATGGCGCAGAATTCAATTTATCTGACGTGGAAATACAGCCACGCGAATATCCAGGAAGAACTTCCCTTTTTAAGTACGGTGGAAATAGAGATGCTGGCTCCATATAAGGTTCGTATTCATGTTTATGAAAAAACCATCGTCGGGTATATCCAAACTGCTGGATCAAATGTATACTTTGATAAGGACGGGGTTGTCATGGAGAACTCTCAGGAAGTGAGAGAGGGAGTTCCCATGATTTCCGGGGTGAATCTTGGTAAAGTGGAAGTACTGGGAAAACTGCCGATTGAAGATAAAGACCTGTTTAAGTCAGTGGTGACTCTGGCACAGCTTCTGAATAAGAATGCAATTATGCCGGATGAAATCCACTTTGATGAAGAAAATGCCATGTCATTGTATTTTGCAAAAAACACGGTACTTTTGGGACAGAATAAAAACCTGGAAGAAAAGATCTCTAATCTGAAGGCGATCTATCCGAAAATGTCTACTATGGATGGCACTTTGGATATGGAAAATTTTACTGCAGATTCCAGTACGGCTATTTTTAAGAAGGGAAATGGCAAGAAAGACAGTGCAGGTAAGGAAGAAGGAGAATCCGAGAGCGAGTCAGAAAGTGAAAGCGGCAAGAGCGCAGGACCTAACTATAAAGAGGAATCGGGAAGAGTATCCAAGGATGCGGCCGGAAATGAAGTTTATACCGATGATGCAGGAAACGTAACAAATGATATGACGCAGCAGTATTTGGGTGATGATGGACAGGTTATTACAGATGGTTATGGATATATTGATCCGTATACCGGTGCCTATATCCTGAATTAGGCCGCAAAACTGACTGCCCCGGTATGCAAAGAATTCTTAAGAACCGGTATTGACTGAAAAACGCTGTTTTTGTCGATTACCGGAGTATGAAATCGAATCCGTAATGCATATTCTTTTATATATGTTAGGATTTTATGAAGAATGCTTAAAAAAACAATGAAATTTAAAAATCTACTTGATTAATTTGAGAAAAAACTATATTATATAATAAATGCAGTTTGGATACTGGGATGATATTGTCCAAAACTGTAAATGAATTTTAGAATGTACAGATACGAGAAGGAGGAAATACCCTTGTTAGAGATTATGACAAACGAAGCTGAATCCGCTGCGAAGATTATTGTAATTGGAGTGGGCGGTGCAGGCAATAATGCTGTAAATAGAATGGTGGACGATACAATTGGAGGAGTAGAATTTATCGGTGTGAATACTGATAAGCAGGCATTGCAGTTATGCAAAGCGCCTACTACAATTCAGATTGGTGAGAAATTAACAAAAGGACTCGGCGCAGGAGCACAGCCTCAGGTTGGGCAGCAGGCTGCTGAGGAAAGTGCAGAAGAATTAAAACAGGCTATGCAGGGTTCAGATATGGTATTCGTTACCTGTGGTATGGGTGGCGGAACAGGAACAGGTGCAGCTCCGGTTGTGGCAGGCCTGGCAAAAGAAATGGGAATTCTTACCGTAGGTGTTGTAACAAAACCTTTCCGTTTTGAAGCAAAAACACGTATGAATAATGCCCTGACAGGTATTGAAAAATTAAAGGACAACGTTGATACTTTAATTGTAATTCCAAATGACAAATTATTAGAGATTGTAGACAGAAGAACTACCATGCCGGAAGCTTTGAAAAAAGCGGATGAGGTTCTGCAGCAGGCAGTTCAGGGTATTACAGACCTGATTAACTTACCTGCACTGATCAATCTGGACTTTGCAGATGTTCAGACAGTGATGACAGATAAGGGTATTGCCCATATCGGTATCGGACAGGCTAAGGGCGATGATAAAGCGTTAGAGGCTGTGAAGCAGGCAGTATCCAGTCCTCTTCTGGAGACTACGATTGAAGGCGCATCTCATGTTATCATTAATATTTCCGGTGATATCTCTCTGATGGATGCCAATGATGCAGCAAGTTATGTACAGGAACTTACCGGAGATGATGCTAATATTATCTTTGGTGCGATGTATGATGATACTTATGCAGATGAAGCAAGTATTACGGTTATTGCAACCGGATTGGACGAGCATGCTGGTTCACAGCCATCTGTGAATAAGAAGATCGTGCCGGAGTACAGCAGTTCTTTTGCTGGAAAAGAAAAGCAGAATACAGGATTTGGTTTCCAGAAATCTGCAGCACCGAGCAGAAACACAGTACCTCAGAATACAAGAACTTCAACTCCAAGTTCTTCTGTAGGGAAATTGAGAACACCTGAAAGTAACGTAGCTGAGAAAAACATTCAGATTCCTGATTTCTTAAAGAGAAGATAATAGAAACTTCGAATGTCATGATAGAGAAAGTATCTGTTTAAAATAAGCCCGGGATGATTTCATTCCGGGCTTGACTTGTGTGCTGCTGTGCTGTTTGTTTTCATCATTCCGTCATGGCGCTCCGAAAAAACTTTAATGCTGGAAGCGTATTCACTGGGAGTCATCCCGGTTACTTTCTTGAATTGACGGCTGAAATAGTGTATGGATGTGTAGCCAAGAGTATCTGCAATCTGAGTAAAATTCATATTTTTATTACGGATCAGCTGTTTGGCAGCATCTATTTTTATCTTACAGAAATAATCTATAATGCCGCAGTTATTCTTTTCACGGAAAAGCTTTTGCAGCTGAGACCGGCTGATCAGATTGTCACGGCAGATTTGTTCTATGGTTAATTGGTTTTTCATATTGCCCACCAGATAGTTTACGATACGGTTATAGATTTCTTCATCATTTTTTGCTTTAATAGATTTCGTGATGGGAGTCAGACTTTGCAGTGCGGTGTATCTTCGATACAGTTGTATCAGTATATGTTCCAGATTAATCTTAATTAGCTGCTGGCTGCCAAAAGGATGCTCCGGGTTTAATTCCATTTCTTCCAGATAAGGGTCATCCAAAGGAGAAGTAAACGTATGCATCGCCTCGATAATGATAGATGCCAGCAAATTTCTTTCGACTTCTCCGATGGTCAGGATTTTGTTCTCAAAAAAACTCATGCGTGGTGAATCACAGATGAAAGAAATAACGACCAGATTGGGTGCCGTCAGTCCATTTGCTGTAACATTGTGAAATTCATTGGGCTTATGAAATATAATATCCCCCTTTTTTAAAGAGATCTTATGGCTGTCAGACATAACCGACACCTCTCCTTTATCCACACATAAAAATTCCCAGAAATCATGGGATTCTCCATCAAATTTAAAGTCACTGGTATATTCAAAATAATGAACTGTGACAATCTGATCAATTCGAAAATCTTCATGAAGTGTTATGCTTTTATATTCCATAAAAAATACCCCCTTGTATGCTATAGAATATCGCATTTTTGGACAAAATGCAAATAATAAATCCGATAGTGCAAAATTGCTGAAAGATTGTACAAATATTTTTGAGAAAAGGTATACTATAATGACGTTAATACAAAGTTAGATGAATAAAAAATAAAAGATAAAAGGAGATGTATGGACATGAAACCAGTATTGGTGATTATGGCAGCAGGAATGGGAAGCCGTTATGGAGGCCTGAAACAGATTGATCCTGTAGATGAGCAGGGACATATCATTATTGATTTTTCCATTTTTGATGCAGTGAAAGCAGGATTTGAAAAAGTAGTATTTATTATTAAAAAAGAGGATGAGGCAGATTTTAAGGAATGCATCGGCGACCGGATGAGCAAACAAATGGATGTTTCTTATGTTTACCAGGATTTACATAACATTCCGGAAGGATTTGAAGTTCCGGAGGGGAGAGTAAAACCCTGGGGAACAGGACATGCAATTTTAAGCTGTCTGGGAAAAGTGGACGGACCATTTGCAGTTATCAATGCAGATGATTATTATGGACAACATGCTTTTGAAACCATTTACAATTATTTAAGTACCCATGAGGATGATGAACAATACCGCTATACTATGGTGGGATACGTACTGGAAAATACGCTGACAGATCACGGACATGTTGCAAGAGGTGTCTGTGAGACTGATGAGCAGGGATTCCTGGTAGGCATTCATGAAAGAACCCGTATTGAAAAACGCAGCGAAGGTGCAGCATATACGGAAGATGACGGAATAACCTGGACTAAGATTCCGGCAGGAAGTACGGTGTCCATGAATATGTGGGGATTTTCTAAGAGTATCTTAGAGGAACTGCAAAACCGGTTTGCAGCATTCCTGAAACAAAATTTAGAAAGCAATCCTCTGAAATGTGAATACTTCTTACCAACTGTTGTAGGTGAGCTTCTGGAAGAAAAAAAGGCAACGGTAGAAGTACTGAAATCTTCTGACAGATGGTATGGTGTTACCTATAAAGAAGATAAGCAGGTAGTTGTGGATGCGGTAGAGAATTTCAAGAAGCAGGGATTGTATCCTGAAAAATTGTGGGAGGAACAGTAATGGCAAAACAAGAAACTTGCAGTAAGTTAGAGGAAGTGATTCAGAATTTTCAATATGAAGGAGTTTATCAAAGCGGCAATGCTTATGGAAGCGGGCATATCAATGATACATTTTTGCTTATATTTGATAATGGAGGCAAAATGATAAGATATATTCTACAGCGTATGAACCGTGAGATTTTCAAAAACCCGGTAGAATTAATGGAGAATATCGTTCATGTGACATCCTTTCTGAGAAAAAAAATAATTCAGATGGGAGGTGATCCGGAACGTGAGACTCTAAATGTGATTCCTACGCTCAAAGGAGAACATTATTATGTGGATTCTTCCGGTGAATATTGGCGCAGCTATGGATTCATCGAGGGTGCAACCAGCTATGATGCTGTAGAAAAACCAGATGATTTTTATCAGAGTGCTGTTGCATTTGGCAATTTTCAAAGGCTTCTATCGGATTATCCTGCAAAAACCCTGCATGAAACTATTAAAGATTTCCATAATACAATCGATCGCTTTGACAAGTTTAAAAAAGCGGTGGAAGAGGATATCTGCCAAAGGGCAAAAGAGGTACAGCCGGAAATTCAATTTGTCCTGGAGAGGGAAGCGGATGCCCATATCCTGTGTGATATGCTGGAAAAAGGAGAACTGCCGCTGCGGGTTACCCATAATGACACCAAGCTTAATAATATTATGATTGATGACAAGACTGGAAAGGGTATATGTGTCATTGACCTGGATACCGTAATGCCGGGATTAGCACTGAATGATTTTGGTGATTCCATTCGTTTTGGTGCCAGCACCGGAGCGGAAGATGAAAAGGATTTATCAAAAATTTCCTGTGACCTGAATCTGTTTGCATTATATACAAAAGGTTATATCGAAGGATGTGCGGGTAGCCTTACGGAAATGGAGATTAAAATGCTTCCTACAGGTGCCAAGCTGATGACTTTCGAATGCGGTATGCGTTTTCTGACGGATTATCTGCAAGGTGATACTTATTTTAAGATTCATCGGGATAAGCATAATGTAGACAGATGCCGAACTCAGTTTAAACTGGTGGCAGATATGGAAGACAAGTGGAATGAAATGGCGGATATTGTAGAAAAATATCTATGATTTTAAAGGTACATAAGGAAAAGGGGGTGCCCAAATCTCTTCTTTTGTGATAAACTTACTTAGTAGTCCATCATTGCGCAATTAACAGTGAATTAAACTCTCGCTATCTACGCCGGAAGCACGCCCACGAAGCTAGCCGTAGGATCCACTACGTGTCCCTTCGTGGACGCACATCTGACGCAGATATCAGGCACTTTATTCACCATTAATTACGCAATGCTGTACTAGGAATGATTTAAGCTAAACGGAGGAAGAATATGAGCAAACCAGTTTTAGTGATCATGGCAGCAGGAATGGGCAGCAGATATGGCGGACTGAAGCAGATTGATCCAGTAGATGAACAGGGACATATGATTATTGATTTTTCCATTTATGATGCCATTCGGGCCGGTTTTCAAAAAGTAGTATTTATCATTAAAAAAGAAAATGAGGCAGATTTCCGGGCAGCAATTGGCAATCGGATGGAAAGACAATTGGAAGTGGAGTATGTATATCAGGAGATGAATAGCCTGCCGGAAGGTTATGAGGTACCAGAGGGGCGTCAGAAGCCATTTGGAACAGGTCATGCAGTGCTTAGCTGCAGTAGTGTGGTAGATGGCCCATTTGCAGTCATCAATGCAGATGATTACTATGGACGGCATGCCTATCAGATGATCTATGATTACCTGTCTAATCACCAGGATGATGCAAAATACCGTTATACGATGGTTGGGTATGTCCTTGAAAATACCCTGACAGATAATGGGCATGTTGCCAGAGGAGTCTGTGTGACCGATGATCATCACTATTTGACAGGAATAAATGAAAGAACCCATATTGAAAAAAGAAATGGTAAGGCTGAATATACGGAAGACGAGGGTGCAACCTGGACAGAGATACCGGAAGGAAGCACAGTGTCTATGAATATGTGGGGATTTTCAGGCAGTATCCTTCAGGAATTAAAAGATAGATTTCCGAAGTTTCTGGATGAGAATCTGAAAATGAATCCATTAAAATGTGAGTATTTTCTGCCTACAGTTGTAAATGACCTGATCGATGAAGGAAAAGCGACAGTAGAGGTTTTAAAATCTTTGGATAAATGGTATGGGGTTACTTACAAAGAAGATAAAGAGTATGTAGTAAATGCGATTAAGAATTTAAAGATGACCGGACTGTATCCGGAGTTTTTATGGAAATAACGTGCAATCACGGATATTAATGAAAGCAGCTTTGTGACGCACATCTTGCAGAAAGCATTTTTCAGGCACGCTCTAATGCAAAAATATGTTGCGAAATATACAGAGTGGGTATAGACTATAAAAGAAACTAATTCAGTTGGCAAAGAATGAGGAGGAGCACATCATGGCAATTTTAGTTACTGGCGGGGCTGGTTATATCGGCAGCCATACATGTATTGAGTTATTAAGCGCAGGGTACGATGTGGTTGTCGTAGACAATCTTTACAATTCAAGCGAAAAAGCAATCCAGCGAGTAGAAGAAATCTCAGGTAAAAAAGTAACGTTCTATAAAGCTGACATCCTGGACAGAGAAAAATTAAATGAAATTTTTGATAAGGAATCGATTGATTCCGTAATTCATTTTGCAGGATTGAAAGCTGTTGGAGAATCTGTAGCAAAACCTTTGGAATATTATCATAACAACATGACAGGTACCTTTATCCTGTGCGAAGTAATGAGAGACCATAATGTGAAAAACATTATCTTCAGTTCTTCTGCAACTGTATATGGAGATCCTGCATT
>NZ_JNGB01000050.1:0-30372 GCF_001029355.1 Robinsoniella sp. RHS | reverse complement strand
CCTAGTGATGGATGCTTTAGCTAAAGTATCTGAGATAGGAATGCTCCATACAATTCCACAGGGAATGAGCCCGGGAAGTGACACCGCGAATCTTTCCGTTATGGGATATGATCCAAAAGAATATTATACAGGAAGATCTCCTTTGGAAGCGCTCAGCATCGGTGTGCCGATGCAGGCAACGGATGTAGCCCTCCGCTGTAATCTGGTAACGCTTTCGGAAGAGGAGCCTTATGAAGAGAAGACAATCATTGATCACAGCTCAGGTGAAATCAGTACAGAAGATTCAGCAGTGTTATTGAATGCAGTGCGGGAAGCACTGGAAGATGAGCGTTATAAATTCTATGTTGGTACCAGTTACCGCCATTGTCTGATCTGGAATCAGGGGAACGTAGTTGCGTTAACACCGCCTCATGATGTTCTGGGGCAGGTAATCGGAAAGCATCTTCCGGAGGATCGCGTACTTGCCGAAATGCAGAAGAAGAGTTATGAAATCCTGGTGAACCACCCGATTAATATCGAACGGAAGAAACAGGGAAAAAATCCAGCGAACAGCTGCTGGTTCTGGGGGGCAGGAACGAAACCTGCGTTATCCTCATTCGAAGAGAAATTCCATAAAAAGGGAGTTATGATCTCCGCTGTGGATTTGCTTAAAGGGATTGCAGTAGGAGCAGAAATGGATAATATTACGGTTGAAGGCGCAAACGGAGGCCTGCACACCAATTATGAAGGCAAGGCGCAGGCGGCAGCGGATGCACTGTTAAAAGACGGCTATGACTTCGTGTATATACATGTAGAGGCACCGGACGAGATGGGCCATCAGGGAAGTGTAGAAAAAAAGGTTCAGGCTATTGAATTTTTAGATGAACGTGTGATAAAATACGTAAAGGAACAAATGGATGCAGCTGGTGCAGATTACCGTATGCTGGTACTTCCTGACCATCCGACGCCGATCTGCGTACGTACACATACTTCTGATCCTGTGCCGTATCTGCTGTATGACAGTACAGCACCGGGAAATGAGACATGGAACTATAATGAGGCAGAAGCAAAGGATAGTGGAAACGACATTGCCAAAGGGCACCTGATGATGGAATATTTGTTCTCTAAATAAAGCGAAATGGCGTATCCGGGAGTTTTGTATTTCCGGGGAAGCCCAAAGTAAATGAAGACGCAGGAGAAAAATATGTTAGTAGTAAAAAAATTTGGCGGTACTTCTGTAGGCAGCAAAGACAGAATTCTAAATGTTGCAAGAAGATGTATTGAAGAACATCAAAAAGGGAATGACGTGGTAGTCGTTCTTTCCGCTATGGGTAAGACAACGGATGAATTGCTTGCCAAGGCGAAAGATATTAATCCAAGAGCTTCAAAAAGAGAAATGGATATGCTTCTTACCGTAGGAGAGCAGACTTCTGTATCGCTTATGGCAATGGCGATGGACGCTTTAGGTGTTCCGGCAATTTCTTTAAATGCATTCCAGATAGGAATGAAAACCACATCGGCATATGGAAATGCCAGGCTCAAGAACATTGATACGGAACGAATCAGACATGAATTGGAAAGCCGCAAGATTGTAATCGTCACAGGTTTTCAGGGTATCAACAAATATGATGATTATACCACTCTTGGACGTGGTGGATCAGACACGACGGCAGTGGCGCTGGCAGCAGTGCTGCATGCAGATACATGTGAGATCTATACGGATGTGGATGGCGTGTACACAGCAGATCCCCGTATCGTAAAAGATGCCAGAAAAATGAAAGAGATTACATACGATGAAATGTTAGACCTGGCAACACTGGGCGCCGGCGTACTTCATAACCGTTCCGTAGAGATGGCGAAAAAATATGGAGTAACCCTGGTAGTGCGTTCAAGCTTAAATGATTCAGAAGGAACTGTGGTTAAGGAGGAAGTTAGCGTGGAAAGAATGTTGGTAAGCGGTGTCGCTTTGGATAAAAATGCTGCAAGAATTTCAGTAATGGGGTTAAAGGACGAACCAGGTATCGCTTTCAAATTATTTGATACATTGGCAAAGAAACATATTAACGTAGACATTATCCTGCAGTCGATTGGACGTGAGGGAACAAAGGATATCAGTTTTACGGTAGATGAAGA
Organism: Robinsoniella sp. RHS; assembly: GCF_001029355.1. Classification (NCBI taxonomy): domain Bacteria; kingdom Bacillati; phylum Bacillota; class Clostridia; order Lachnospirales; family Lachnospiraceae; genus Robinsoniella; species Robinsoniella sp. RHS. Next base: position 28,260 of record NZ_JNGB01000050.1, on the reverse strand, counting down.
TGAAGCAGATGAGACAATTGCAATTCTGACGGACAATAAAAACCGTATTACTGCAAAAGAAATTACCTGTCAGAAAGAAGTGGCAAAGATGTCAATTGTAGGTGCCGGTATGATGTCAAATCCCGGAGTCGCTGCGAAAATGTTCGAAGCGCTGTACAATGCCAGAGTGAATATTAACATGATTTCTACATCAGAAATCCGTGTGACTGTACTGGTAGACCAGGAGGATGGTGAAAAAGCTCTCCGTGCCTGCCATGAGGCATTTGGACTGTCTGAAATATAGAAGAATCAGATAGATGCACATAAAATCAGACAAATAAAAAGAGCAGAATTTCTGCTCTTTTTATTTGTCTGAAAAGTTTAATTCATTGCAGCCGGAGGCAGTTCACCCCGCAGATCCATATAAAATAAAGTAAGTGTTGTATTCATATATGGAGCAATCCAAAGGAGTCCGATATAACAGGAAAGGACACTGAGCAGCAGAAGACCGATGAAACTGATGATCAGGTAAAACAGGCGGCCTTTGTTTCCACGCATCATTTCCTTACTTTCCCGGAGAGCATCCATTACTTTCATATGCGGATCGTCAATGTATAAATATACTGCCTGAGAATAAGACAGCATTAAAAAAATTGATGCAACTACGCCGATAACCTCAAACAGGATCAGCAGCAGGTCCAGAACCAGAAGATCCAGAGCCTTGCTTAACACTGCCAATAAGATTACAGGCAGGAAACATGCCAATACCATGAGAAATAAAAGAATTAGAATTGCAATCACATGGTCCGGATAATTCCGGAACCCGTACAGGATATCCCCGATTTTATATTCTTTATTTCGGCAGAGATTTAAAAACAGGCTGGACATTCCGGCAGAAAGAACGCCTAAAAGGATCGAAACAATAAATTCGCACAGGTAACTGACAATGAGCCCGGATGTAGTAAAGGTTCTTAATAAAGTAAAAGTGCTGAAAAAAGTAATTATAAAAGTGATAACAAAGAAAATAATCACGGCGCCCATTGGTACGGAATAATTGCCAAGGAGCTTCCCTTTTGCTATACTTTTTAGTTCTGATGATGAACGTTTCATTTTGTATACTCCTATCTGAATATATTTGTCAAATCGCAGCAGTACGGATGCGAAAATTTTGCAACTTTAGCAGTCCTATGTTATACTGGTACAGCAAAACTTACTTATACAATGTTCAGAGCATTTTTCATATACGCCCTAGACTGGAGGTATTACCTTGAAGAAGGAAAGCGAAAGAAAAAGTTTATATAAAATCGGCTGGATATTTTTGATACTGGGAAGTATTCTGACTATCCTGGTAAAAGCATTTCACATACAGTTGGGAGCCTTTTTACTGCCCTGCCTGGTACATAAATATACAGGGCTGTATTGCCCCGGATGCGGAGGAACCCGCGCATTCTCTTTCTTAATGGAAGGCCATTTCCTAAAATCCTTGTATTACCATCCGGTGGTGGTGTATGGTGTGGTAATATACCTGTGGTTCATGATTTCAAATACCATTGAAATCCTCTCAAAAGGACGGTGCAAAATTGGCATGTTCTACAGAGACAGGTATATCCATATTGCGGTAATCATTATAATACTGAACTTTGTAATAAAAAATGCAGTCCTGATCATTTGGAAATATCCAATGATTCCGTAGTCCCATAAACCAGAAATGCTTATATGGCATCATTGGGAACCGGTGTTACACTGGATTTGGGATTTTCTTTGATCTTGGGCATGTTGTCGCCGCCGTTTCCGCTTCCACCGTTGAAATATTTATTAAAATAGTCTTCCAGGTCCTGTGAATTCTGGTCTGGCTGCTGGGAAGAGCCGCCGGAAGAACCATCGGATGAACTATCATATCCATAATAATCTAAATAATCCTGATACATCTTTTCGAAGGTTGTATTTCCCATATAAGTGTTGCTCACCAAAACGGCAATGATCATAAAAACACTGATGCCGATTCCGGCAATGGATATTCCAAGTCCCGTCTTACTCCGGGAATCCATACGGGTTGAGCTGCCTTTCGACAGTAAGGCTAGAATAATGCCTATCGCGCCTACCGGAATGGAAATATACAGGCAGCAGGATGTCACCAGGGATATAATTCCCAGAATCATAGCTGCAGTTGAAAATGAATTTGACTCGGGACCGGGGCCGTAATTACCGGGCGGAGGGTTCTGTCCGTAATTATTTGGCGGGGTACCGTAATTATTAGGGGGAGTCCCCTGATTATTGTAATTTTCGTAATCCATAATAAACGCTCCTTCGCATTTGATATTCTGTATTATAATAACATAACAAAAATTGAAACACAAGAAATTCCTTGCCCGCTTCCGGGTTTTGAAGTATAATAGCCAAAGAATAAAAACAATTGGGAAACATTCCAATATACATAGCTAAGGAGATAAACATGGATATTAATAAAAGTTTGGCGAGAGAGCTGTCAGTAGATCTATGGCAGGTGGAAGCTGCCGTAAAATTAATAGATGAGGGAAATACCATACCATTCATTTCAAGGTATCGTAAAGAAGCAACCGGATCCTTAAATGACGAAGTACTTCGTAAGCTTTACGAACGGCTTACTTACCTGCGAAATCTGGAAGAGAAGAAACAGCAGGTATTATCCAGTATTGAAGAGCAGGGAAAGCTGACTGAAGAATTAAAGAAACAGATTCTTGGGGCAGAGACCCTGGTAGTGGTAGATGACCTGTACCGCCCATACCGTCCGAAGAGAAGGACAAGAGCCACAATTGCGAAAGAAAAGGGACTGGAACCCCTTGCAAATATTATTCTCCTGCAAATGACCACAAAGCCGCTGGAAGAAGAAGCAAAGGCATTTATATCCGAGGAAAAAGAAGTACTGACTGCGGCAGATGCCATTGCCGGTGCAAAAGATATCATCGCCGAAAATATTTCTGACGAAGCAGATTACCGTATTTACATAAGAAATATCACGGAAAAAGAAGGCAGAATCATATCTGCGGCAAAAGATGAAAAGGCAGAATCTGTATATGAGATGTATTATAATTATGAAGAAGCCATCTGTAAAGTAGCAGGGCACAGAACCCTTGCGCTGAACCGCGGGGAAAAAGAAAAGTTCCTGAATGTGAAAATTGAAGCTCCTGAGGAACGCATTTTGCAATATCTGGAGAAGAAGATTATCATAAAAGAGAATCCGGTCACTGTACCGGTGTTAAAAGATGTGGCAGAAGACAGTTACAAACGTCTCATCGGTCCTGCAATAGAACGAGAAATCAGAAATGCAATGACAGAAAAAGCAGAAGACGGAGCCATCAGCGTATTTGGCAAAAATCTGGAACAGCTGCTTATGCAGCCTCCAATTGCCGGACAAACAGTCCTGGGATGGGATCCGGCGTTTCGTACCGGCTGTAAACTTGCAGTCGTTGACCCAACCGGAAAAGTGCTGGATACAACGGTAATCTACCCTACGGCACCTACTTCCGAAGCGAAAATAAAAGCGGCAAAAGATACCCTTAAGAAAATGATTAAGAAATATGGTATTACTTTATTTTCAGTGGGAAATGGAACGGCATCCCGGGAATCAGAAATGATTATCGTAGAATTATTTAAAGAGATCGACGAGCAGGTGCAGTATGTAATCGTAAATGAAGCAGGAGCTTCTGTTTATTCAGCAAGCAAGCTGGCGACCGAAGAGTTTCCAAACTTTGATGTGGGACAGCGAAGTGCTGCTTCCATAGCAAGAAGAATTCAGGATCCTCTGGCGGAACTGGTTAAGATCGATCCAAAGTCTATCGGTGTGGGACAGTACCAGCATGATATGAATCAGAAAAAATTAAGTGAAGCTCTGGGCGGTGTAGTAGAAGACAGCGTAAACAAAGTTGGAGTGGATCTTAATACCGCATCCGCATCCCTTTTAGAATACGTTTCCGGCGTTTCCAAAGTGATTGCAAGAAATATTGTTGCCTACCGGGAAGAAAATGGCAGATTTACAAACCGCAGGCAGTTATTAAAGGTTGGAAAATTAGGACCAAAGGCATTTGAACAATGTGCCGGCTTTATGAGAATACCGGGAGGAGCAAATCCCCTGGATGCCACCAGTGTCCATCCGGAGAGTTACGATGCGGCTAAAAAGCTTCTGGAAACTTTAGGATTTAGCGTGGAAGATATCACGGCAGGCAGGCTTGACGGATTATCTAAGAAAATCCGGGATTATAAAAAGCTTGCAGCTGACTTAGAAGTAGGTGAGATTACCTTACGGGATATTGTAAAAGAACTGGAAAAACCGGGACGTGACCCACGTGACGAAATGCCAAAACCAATTCTGAGAAGTGACGTACTGGATATGAAAGACCTGACTCCGGGAATGACGCTTAAAGGAACTGTCAGAAATGTAATTGATTTCGGGGCTTTTGTGGATATCGGTGTGCATCAGGACGGTTTAGTGCATATCTCCCAGATGAGTGATAAGAAATTTGTAAAACATCCGCTGGATGTTGTAAGCGTTGGGGATATTGTAGAGGTAAAAGTGTTAAGCGTAGATCTGCCTAAGAAAAGAATCTCTCTGACAATGAAAATATAATAAGATATCATTACCGAAATAACAATATGCAAAAACAGACAAGTGCCGGAACGTGCATTTGTCTGTTTTTCCCTGTAGTTACGTATTGGAATGCATACGATTTGCATTTTCATCCTGAAAAAGATTTTTGCACAACTCAATAAAGTGCTTTGCAGAACTTGTTAAGAACTTATTTTTATGGTAAATAATATGGAATTTGCGCAGGAAAGATAATCCCTCAACTTTTATTTTACAGATGGAATCCCGATACTGGGGGGCATCATCTACAAACTGTGCAGGTACAATGGTGATGCCCAGATCATTGGCAGCTGCATGAATCAAAGCAAGTGTACTGGTACTTTCCCATACGGGATGAAGAACCAGGTTCTTAAGAAGCAGGCTGCTGTCAACAATTTCCCTTGTTCCGCTGTTTTTTTCACGTAATAATAATGGCTGTCCGGAGAACTCAGTCAGTGTGATCAGAGGTTTCACGGCAAGGGGATTTGTTTTACTGCAGATGATGCATAATTCATCTTCGCAGAGGCATTCACCAAAGATACTGTCCGCATGGATTGGCCCTTCTATAAGGCTGAAGTCCAGTTCGTTTTGTAAAATTTTTTCTTCCAGGATATCAGAGCTGTTAATCAGGATTTCTGTTTTCATATGGGGATATTCTTCCCGGAATGCTTTTACCAGACGGGGCATATAATGTGTGCCAAGAGTCATACTGGCGCCAATACGAATGGTGCCGATATTATCACAGTCACGCATCTCTGTTTCCAGGGTATCAAATAAAGACACAATATGTGTGGCATAGCTGTAGGCTTTTCTGCCCGCGTCTGTTATATACATTTTTCTTGAAATCCGTTCAAATAAAGGAACTCCGTAATAATCTTCCAGTTCCCTGATTGCCAGGCTGACGGCGGGCTGGGAAAGAAAAAGCTTTTGTGCCGCTGCCGTAACACCTTCACAGTCACAGACCGCAGCCAGGATACGCATGTGTTTCAGTGTCATGAGGGGCTCCTTTCTTACATTGTCTGCGCAATCTCATACAGCTTGGGATAAGCTTCGTACAAAAAGTCCTGATAGGGGCAGTAATCCTTGATTTGATTATAAAATGGGCGGTAGCGTTTACAGCCGCATCCGCAGAGGGATTTTACCTTACAGGTTTCGCATAATGAGGAAATCTCCGTATTATATTCTAAAAATTTCCTGGTGGCCGGGCTGCTTTTTATTTGTTCCAGATTGTCAGTTAAGATGTTGCCGCTTTTGTATTCGTCCAGTACATAAAAATCGCAGGGATAGACGCTCCCATCGGATTCCAGAACAAATTGGGGCGTGCAAAAGCCCATTAATCCGCACTGCTCCGCAGGACGGCCGCGAAGCATCCATACAAGGTTATCGAATTGGCGGACACTGACATAGCGTCCTTTTTTTAATTCCTCATACCACAGCAGAAAGAAGCGCTTCATAAATTCTGCATAACCCTTAGGATCCAGGTCATGAGGAGCAGTCAGATCCGAATCTAAAGGACGCAGGCAGGGAATCAGCTGAACAAATTTAAAGTCCTGTTTTAGATAGAACTGAAATAAAGTCTGGGGTTTTTTAGCGGTCTGTTTTGTAATTACGGACAGGATATTAAAGTCTACGCCATACTTTCGGAAAAGCTTTAAGGTATGGTTTACCTGGTCATAGGTGCCCTTGCGGTTGCTGCCAAGCCGCTGATAATCGTGAATTTCCCGGGGACCGTCCAGGGATAATCCCACCAGAAAATGATATTTCACAAACATCCGGCACCAATTTTCATCTATCACGATACCGTTGGTCTGGATAGAATAAGAAATTTTCACCCCGGTAGGCGCCAGTTTTTCTGCCTGTTCCGTAAAATATGTAAAATATGATAGTCCTGCCATGGTAGGTTCCCCGCCCTGAAAAGTAAAGCTGATGGAGGCAGGGGATTTTACCCCGGCAAACGTTTTAGCCAGAAGACAGTCCACGGTATCTGCTGCCATGATACCATAGGAAGCAGTTTCCCGGTGACTGGCAACATCGTAATAAAAGCAATAGCGGCAGCGCATATTGCAAAGTGATGAGGCAGGTTTTATAAGCATGGAAAAATAATTCATAGGATACTCCTTAAAATTTTTAAGAATCGGTCAATGCCGGCATCTTGTGAATTTATTATAAAACGGGATTAGAAAAAAAGCAATCGGACAGTATGGACAAACCATCTGCTGATGTTTTACAATAGGTTCATATAAAAGATAATAGAGGAGAGGTGTGTATGAAAAACAATTGGAAAGAACAGATCTTAGGCAAGACCATTAAAGCCCGCCTCATCCGTTATAACTTATGTATCGTCAGTACAATTGCCCTGTTTTCCTGTATTTGCAGTTATCTGATTTCCAGCAGAAATGCCAGAGAGATAGCGGTTACCGCACTGGAGCATGAAGTGGAAGGCTTTGCGGGACTCTTTGGCATGGGATATGAAGAAATGATGAATATTGTTCTGAATTGTGCGGAACGAAGTACCATGAATCTTGGGATGCTGGATCTTGAAGCATCTGCCAGGAACAGAAAAGAAGCTATGAATTACACCAGGACGATCAGTGATTACTGTGCAGTTTCAGGCTATGGTGAATATATTGCAAAATTGATGGTGTTAAACGAGCAGAATGATTTTGTCCAGGCAGGATATGAGCCGGGCAGCAGCAATGATCCACAGGCACTTAGATCGGCTGACTGGTTTGCAGGTGAATTATCCAAGTCTACAGAACTGTATGTCCTGGATATGGTAGATTCGCCCTTTTGGGGAGGAAAAAGTGAAAAACTGCTGCCTCTTTTAAGAAAAGTAAATAATAATTCATCCTACAGCGGGGATGGCTGGGTATTTCTGGGCATTTCGGCAAAATTATTTCGGGATGCCTTAAAAGAAGTGCAGCATGAGAACCGCATAGCAGTAGTGACAGCCACGGGAAAGACGGTGGCTGCAGTGAATGAAAAGAGCGTCGGGGAGGACGAAGCATTTATCCGGATGCTGTTACAGCAGGGATCCGGAAAAGATACTTTCCGAATGAAGATGAATGGAGAAAAATGCATGGTTTCTTATGTCAGGAATCCAAAGAGCGGGATTCTGGTATACGAGATTCTGCCATTGCACAGGGTAGTCAACAACAGTTTTATGATTCTGATGATCATCCTGCTGATTTTCACCTCCTGCATCAGCATTGGAATGGTTCTTTCCTCATTCTTTACCAAACGTATTAACGAACCAATAGATAAACTGGTATCCCATATACGACTGCTGTCACACGGGGATTTCACAGTAGATCCTAAGATTGAAAGTGAGGATGAGATAGGTACCATTGGGAAAGGTGTCAACCATATGGCCGCAAAGATAGAAGAGCTGGTGGATATGAAGGTAGAAAGTGAAAAAGAGAAGAAGAATCTGGAGATTAAGATGCTGCAGGCACAGATTAACCCTCATTTTCTGTACAACACCCTGGACTCTATCCGGTGGATTGCAATCATTCAGAAAAACAGCGGCATTGTGAAAGTGGTTACCTCGCTGTCATCTTTGCTTAAAAATATGGCTAAAGGATTTAATGAGAAGATAACATTAAAGCAGGAGCTGGATTTTCTGGCTGACTATATCGTAATCGAGAAGGTGCGGTATGTGGAACTGTTCGATGTGGAGATCGATGTGGAACCAAAAGAGCTGTATCAGGCGAAAATAGTCAAACTGACCCTTCAGCCCCTTGTAGAAAATGCCATATTCTCAGGGATAGAGCCCAGCGGAAGAAATGGTCTGGTACAGATAAAGGCGGTAAAGAAGGGGCAGGATCTGTGCATTACGGTGAGAGATAATGGAATCGGAATGGATAAAGAAAAAGCAAAGCAGCTGTTAAAAGATACAGAAACGGTGAAAAGCAGTTCCATGAGCGGCATTGGACTGCCAAATGTGGATCGAAGAATGAAACTTGTATATGGGGAATCTTACGGACTTTCCATACAAAGTGAACCGGGGCAATACACACAGATTACCGTGATGCTGCCTTTAGAAATGTAAGAGGGAGATAAAGAATGTACCGTGTGATGATAGTAGATGATGAGCCATTAATCCTGGCAGGGGTAACATCATTAATTGAATGGGAAGATTACAATTGCATCATTGCTGGAAAGGCAACAAATGGACAGAACGCACTGGAGCAGATTGCAGAAATTAATCCGGATATCATAATAACGGATATTAAAATGCCGGCCATGGATGGAATTGAATTGATGAAAAGATGCCGGGAAGCAAAAAGCCAGGCAGCATTTATTATTTTAACAAATCTGGAAGAATTCAGCCTGGCTAAGCAGGCGGTGAAGTTTGGAGCAACGGATTATCTGGTTAAAATAGAGCTGACGGAAGATACACTGGCTGAAAGTCTGAAACGTGCGGTCAGGGAATGTGAGAAAAACAGGGCAGCAGGCAGCAGTCCGGAAAATGTCGGGAAAGATACGATACATATGCAGCAGAACTGTGAAAGTTTATTCCGGAAATTATTATTGGAAGAAACGTTGGAAGAAAGAGACGGTGAATACCAAAATCTGATGGCGGATTATAATACTCCGGTTATGATACTTTTGCGTATGAATAATTCCAGTTCCTACTTTCAGGAGTCATTTTCCGAAAAAGACCGAAAAAAAGCAATGTCCTATACAGAAAATATTTTAAAAGAAATGGTAAAGCGCTTCTTTCGCTTCTCCAGTATTCTGGAATGGGAAGAGACCGGATTTTTAATGATTGTTTCGGGTGGGGATGCACAGGAAACTAAAAATAAGATTACCCAGATGTGTCAGAAGATGATTTCCGTAGTAGAAGATTACTTTGGGATGCAGACAGTGGCAGCTGTTACGGCTGCGGCAGAAGATATCCATGGGCTTCCCGGATATCTGCCCCAGCTGGAAAGATGTATGGAGGCTTACTATTACCAAATGCAGTCACCGGTTATTTTTTACCGTGACGATCTGCAGACTTATCAGGAACAGAACCGGAATTTTGACATCACCTTTCTGAAAAAAGATATGACACTTGCCCTGGGACAAAATGACAGCGTCAGAGTAAAAGAAATTATCAGCCAGTTGATTAGTCTGTTCCGGGAATTTACGCCGGCGCGGAAACAGGCAGTCAATGCCTGTATTAATCTATATACATTTGTAGTACCATTTTACGAGGGGACAGAAGAAATTCCGGGAGGAAAGTTTCCAGATACGATGCAGATGGCTGAAAAGCTGAAACGCATTGGGAGCCTTCACGATATTCTCATGTGGCTGGAAACTTTTGGCGATAAAATCTGTCAGGTCATGGAGGGGCGGGCATCCGGGAAATCGGATCGCGTTATTGAAAGGATCCGCCGCTATGTGACAGAACATTATCAGGAAAAGCTAACACTTGCCATGGCGGCAGAAGCAACCGGAATCAGTCAGGGATATTTAAGCAGTATCTTTAAAAAGCAGACCGGAAGCAATTTTACGGATTATGTGGCCTGGATTAAAATTGAGAAGGCAAAAGACCTGATTCAGGAACACCAATATATGATGTATGAGATTTCCGATATGCTGGGATTTGAAAATCCTTATTACTTCAGCAAGGTATTTAAAAAAGTGACGGGCATTACACCGAAGGAATATGAAAATAGTGCAAGGATCTGAAGATAGTAATATTTTTTTTCCAGACCAGTGTAAGATAGTAATAGAAATATAGGGATCTTCCATTTAATCCGGGACTTGAATTTGTTATATTAGTCTCAAGGATAAAGCAGTGAGTTAAACATTATCCATAAGAAAGGGAGGTTTCTAGTATGAGATTCAAAAAGGCAGCAGCAGTAGTTCTGGCATCTGCGATAGCAGTGACTGCATTTACCGGATGCGGCAATAAGGCGGCAGATACATCCAACGAAAAAACAGCAAGTGAAAACGCCAAAGAGGGGACAAAGAAAAAGTTAACGGTTACCACCTGGGATAACGACATCTCACCCCAGTTTCGGCTTGCCGTGGAAACATTTCAGGAGAAATACCCGGATGTAGAAGTGGAAATTATAGATACTGCTGCAAATGAATATAACAACAAGCTGACCGTAATGCTGGCAAGCGGGGATGCTGACCCGGATATAATCTTTGTAAAAGATATGGGCTCCCAGTTGTCCATGCAGGCTAAGGGACAAATCCTAAATCTGGATGAATACATCAAGAAAGATAACCTGGACATGTCAATTTATAATAATACGGCGGAGAAACTTCAGATTGACGGAAGTTATTATACACTTCCTTATCGCTCAGACTGGTATGTTTTATTTTATAATAAAGATCTCTTTGACAAAGCAGGTGTTCCTTATCCATCCAATGATATGACCTGGGATGAATACGAAGATCTGGCAGGGAAGATGACTAGCGGAGAAGGAAGTGAGAAAGTATTCGGAACCCATAACCATATATGGATGGGGCTGGTTTGTAACTGGGCATTACAGGATGGAAAACATACTCTGGTTGCGGATGACTATTCTTTCTTAAAACCATATTACGAGCAGGCTCTTCGTATGCAGGATGAGGGAGTTATTCAGAATTATGCGACCCTTAAGACCGGCAACCTGCACTATACCAGCGTCTTCCAGCAGCAGCAGTGTGCGATGATGCCCATGGGAACCTGGTTTATAGCCAACATGATTCAGGCACAGAAATCGGGAGAGACAAATTTTAACTGGGGATTTGCCACCATACCACATCCAAAGGATGTAGAAGCAGGAAATTCCGTGGGTGCTGTTACTCCAATTGCAATCAATGCAAAAACCGATGAGCCTGATCTGGCATGGGAGTTTGTAAAATGTGCCACAAGCGGTCAGACAGCGGAAAAACTGGCGGAAAATGGAATGCTTACTGCAGTTCAGAATGATGCAATTATGGATAAACTGGTATCCACAGATGGATTTCCAAAAGACTGTAAGGATGCACTTACGTTAAAAGGCATGGTCTTTGACCGCCCCCTGGATAAAAATATCGAAGCAATCCGTAAAGCCATTGAAGAAGAACATGATCTGATCATGATCGGTGAGCAGGATGTGGATACCGGACTGGCACATATGGCAGAGCGCGTAAAAGAAGTGAAGGAAAATAATAAATAAACAAATAACAACCAAATATGGAAAGGGCATCTGAATACTGGGAAATCCCCTGTTTTCAGAGAGCCCTTATATTTTGAAACTTTTTTGGGAAAAGGGGGAAAAAAGATGCAATTAACAATGAAACAAAAGCGCAAAATTAAGAATAATCTGGTAGGATATTCTTTTATTTTACCTAATTTTATCGGCTATTTTATTTTTATTTTCATACCTGTGTGCTTCTCTTTTGTACTGAGTGTGATGGAATGGGACGGGGCGGCTTCTCCGATGAAGTTTGTTGGATTAGAGAATTTTTCAAGACTTTTATCGGACAGCACCTTTTTAATATCATTGAAAAACACCGTACTCTATGCTATCGGAACGGTGCCGTTAACCGTAGCGGCGGCCCTTTTAATCGCGGTGCTTTTAAATAGTAAAATAAAGGGAATTGTGATATTCAGAACCGCATTCTTCTTCCCGTATATCGCATCTTTAGTAGCGGTAGGAGCGGTATGGAACATGCTTTTTCAACCTGATTTCGGTCCAATAAATGAAATGCTGAAAGTAATCGGACTTACAAACCCGCCAAGATGGGTAGCATCTACCGTGTGGGCACTTCCGGCAATTATTATTGTCAGTATATGGAAATACATGGGATATTACATGATTGTATATCTGGCGGCGCTGCAGGGAATATCAAAGGAAATGTACGAAGCAGCCAGCCTGGATGGCGCTACGGGTTGGAAAAAGCTTCGTTATATCACCATTCCGATGCTGAAGCCTACCACATTTTTCGTAGTAATGATGCTTACGATCCAGTGCTTTAAAGTATTTGACCTAATATATGTAATGACTCAGGGCGGGCCGGGCAGGTCGACGAATGTACTGGTAAACCATATCTATAATGCGGCGTTTGTAGAGTTTAAGTTCGGATATGCCAGTTCCAGTGCAATCATACTATTTGCAATTGTTCTGGTTGTAACTCTGGTTCAGTTCAGAGGTGAAAAGAAGTTCACCAGCTATATGTAGAGGAGGAAGTAAGATGGAGAATCAAAGTAATAAGAAAAAAATAGCAGTTTATGCAGGACTCACTCTACTGGCAGTGATTATGATTATCCCTTTTTACTGGATGCTGATTTCTTCCGTAAAGTTAAATAAAGATGTCTTCAGCATACCGATGAAGTGGATTCCGGAAAGTTTTCAATGGGAAAACTACAGGCAGATATGGGATAAAATACCTCTGCTGACATTCTTTAAAAACTCCATCAAGCTGACGGTCATTACCACGTTAATTCAGTTGGCAACCAGCTGTTTTGCGGCATATGGCTTTGCGAAAATGGAATTTAAGGGAAGAGATGTTTTATTTTTAATTTATGTGACCACCATAGCTGTTCCGTGGCAGGTATACATGGTTCCCCAGTTTACCTTAATGTCAAAAATGGGGCTGAATAACACACATGTGGGATTGATTATGCTGCAGGCATTTTCTGCATTCGGGGTATTTCTGATGCGTCAGTTTTATATGAGTATCCCAAGAGAATTATCAGAGGCTGCCAGAATCGATGGATTGGGGGAATACCGCATATTTGCCAGAATCTGTCTTCCATTGGCAAAACCGGGTATCGCAACGCTGGTTATTTTTACCTTTGTCAATGTATGGAATGACTTTATGGGGCCATTGATTTATTTAAACAGTACAGAACTGAAGACGATCCAGCTTGGTATCCGTATGTTTATATCACAGTATGCAGCAGATTATGCCTTAATAATGGCAGCATCCGTATGTGCACTGATTCCGGTGGTAATCATCTTTATTTTCTGCCAGAAATTCTTCGTAGAAGGAGTGGCGGCAAGCGGTATCAAAGGATAAAAATAGCAGAGAATGAATGAAATGGTGGAGAAGGAAAGAAATAGATAGAGGAGGAAACTATGGCGCAGACATTCGAAGCGTTACAAAATTATAAAAGCGTTACAAAGGAGCAGCTTACCACTGCAGTAGAAAATGCAGTATCCATTATAAAAGGAAACCTGACGGATTTTACCGGTCATTTTCAATCGCCTAATACATATCACGGTTTTTACGAGCAGACGGAAAATGTTGAGTGGACCACAGGGTTTTGGACCGGGGAAATCTGGCTGGCATACGAGTTTACCAAAGATCCTGCTTTAAAAAAAGCAGCAGAAATACAGGTTAGAAGCTTTCTGCACAGAATAGAAGAAAAGATTGATGTAAATTACCATGATATGGGATTTCTGTACAGCCTGTCCTGCGTGGCGGCAAATAAAATATGCGGAAACGAAGAAGGAAAACGTGCTGCGCTTTTAGCAGCAGACCACCTGGCATCACGCTACCGGGAAACAGGAGAATTTTTACAGGCCTGGGGAAATGTAGGTGATAAGGACAATTACAGGCTGATCATAGACTGCCTTTTAAATCTGCCGCTGTTATACTGGGCAACAGAAGTATCCGGAGAGGAACATTATGCGCAAAAAGCCGAAAAGCACATGGAGACAGCAATGAAATGCATTTTGCGAAAGGATCACTCCACCTACCATACTTATTTTATAAATCCGGAAACCGGGGAACCGGCATATGGGGTAACCCATCAGGGAAACCGCCATAATTCTGCATGGGCAAGAGGGCAGGCATGGGGAATTTATGGTGTGGCGCTGAGCTGCCGTTACCGGAAAAAAGAATCTTATTTAGAGATATTCCGAAGTGTTACAGACTATTTTCTGGAGCATCTGCCCCAGGACCTTATACCATACTGGGACTTTGATTTTGATACGGGAAGCCTGGAGCCCAGAGATTCTTCTGCAGCAGCAATTGCCGTCTGCGGCATTTATGAAATGGCTGATTATCTGGAAAAAGAAGAAGCAGAGAAATACTGCATGGCGGCAGACAAAATATTGTGTGCCCTGATAGAAAGATGCAGCGTTGTCAGTATCCGACAGTCTAACGGACTGCTGCTTCATGGAACCTATGCCAGAAGTTCCAATGAAAATACCTGCAAAAACAGAGGTGTGGATGAATGCAATACCTGGGGGGACTATTTTTATCTGGAAGCCCTCAGAAGAAAAAGCGGAGACTGGAATCCATATTGGTAGGAGCAGGTACCGGAAATTCATTAACCGGACTATTATTAAGGCAGTATCGCAGTCAGGCCTGCGATATGCAGGAGGAATAACTATGAATTTGATTTATATATTTGCAGACCAGTGGCGGTCTCATGCAGCGGGTTTTCAAAATGAAGACGCTGTGTGCACTCCGCATATCGATGCATTTGCTAAAGAAAGTGTGGTATGTTCCAATGCAGTAAGCACCTTTCCTTTATGTTCGCCTCACAGGGCATCTCTAATGACGGGAAAATATCCCTTCTGTACCGGGATGTGGACGAATTGCAAAACGGGACTGAGTGAAGTACTGATGCTAAAGCCCCAGGAAATATGTATTGGAAATGTATTAAAAGAAGCCGGTTATCAGACGGGATATATTGGAAAATGGCATTTGGATGCATCGGAAATGAATTTTAAGCTGCATCCGGATTCCGGGGCAAAAGACTGGGATGCGTATACGCCTCCGGGGGAACGCAGACAGGGATTTGACTTCTGGCTGTCCTATGGGGCAGATGACAACCATCTGGATCCACACTATTGGGATAACAGCGGACAGTTGATAAGACCTGGAAAATGGTCACCGGAATTCGAAACAGACCAGGCGCTTTCCTATTTGCAGAGTCACGCTGCCCAGGATCAGCCTTTCGCATTGTTTCTATCCTATAATCCGCCGCATCTGCCCTATGAACTGGTACCGGAGAAATATTTGAAGAAATACCGGAATATGCCCATAAACTTTCGGGAAAATGTGCCTTTGGAAAAGCGCACAAGGGAGCTTGAAAATATCACCAGACAGTATTATGCCGCAGTTACCGGAATTGATGACCAGTTTGGAAGAATACTGGCATTTTTAAAAGAAAATAACATGGAAGAAGATACCTTGCTGGTATTATCCGCTGACCATGGGGAAATGCTGGGATCCCATGGAAGAATGAGCAAGAATATCTGGTATGAAGAAGCCGTCAGCATACCGCTTCTGATGCGGCAAAAAGGAAATATTCCGGCAGGAGAGTACGGGGAAATATTTGCAAGCCCGGATCATATGCCTACGCTGCTGGGCTTGCTGGATATAGAAGTACCGGAAACCTGCCAGGGATATAATCATGCAAAGGACATCTGCAGTCAAACAACTGGGGCACCTGAACAGGCATTTTTATGTTCCTATCCGGGAATGCCTGAGCTGGTGCATGCTTTTGAAAAAGCGGGAATCAACCATAAATGCTATGGATGGAGGGGAATCCGGACAAAACGCTACACCTATGTGCGCAACAATGGATATATGCCGGGAGATTCCAAAGAAGTGTTTTTATATGACAATGAAAAAGACCCCTTTCAAATGCATCCTGTTTCAGAAAATGAAATAGAAAAAGAGATGCTGGAATATTTTCAGGAACAGTTGAGACGCTATTTAAATATAACAAAGGACCCGTTTTTGTGGTAAAGTAAAGATATCAATAAATGTGCCAAAAAGCAAAGGAGTGAGGATCATGAAACATAAAAAAGTAATCTTAATTATGACAGATACCCAAAGGACAGATATGCTGGGATGCTATGGCAATTCTGCCATGCATACGCCCAACCTGGACAGCCTGGCTGCCGAAGGAATGCTTTTTGAAAAAGCATATACCACCCAGCCGGTGTGCCAGCCGGCGCGGTCAGCTATATTTACCGGAAGTTATCCTCACTCCTGCGCAGGGTGGTCCAATTGTATGGGATTATCGGACAATGTTCAGAATATTGGGAAACGCCTGACAGATCAGGGGATACACAGCGCATATATTGGAAAGTGGCATTTGGATGGAGGCGATTACTTCGGGCTTGGTGTCTGCCCGGACGGATGGGATGAAGCGTATTGGTATGATATGCGCTGCTATTTAGAAGAACTTACAGAAGAGGAACGATATATTTCCAGGCAGGTGGAAAGTATCGAAAAATACAATATTAAAGAAGAATTTACATACGGGCACCGCTGCACAGACAGGGCAGTCGATTTCCTGAAAAATCATCAGGAAGAAGATTATTTCCTGGTAGTATCCTATGATGAACCTCACGGACCGCATTTGTGTCCACAAAAATATACGGACCTGTATAAAGATTACGAAATACCAAAGAAAAAGAATATGTATGACAACCTGGAGAACAAACCCGCCCACCATAGAATCTGGGCGGGGGATGAATACGGCAAAGCTGAAAAAGCCGATTTTCATCTCCGTCCCAAAGAGTTTCTGGGATGCAATACATTTGTAGATTTTGAAATCGGGCGTGTACTGGATGCCGTCAAGGAATATGCCCAAGACAGTATCATCATATACACGTCTGATCATGGGGATATGATGTACAGCCATTCCCTCACCGGAAAAGGACCTGCTATGTACGAAGAAATAACGCATATCCCCTTGTTAATTAAGGGATTTGGAAAAGGAAAAAACCAGAATCCTGTCTCACACATTAACCTGGCGCCCACAATCTTTGATATCATGGGTGTTCCAAAAACAAAGATGTTTGAAGGAAGCAGTATTTTGCCGGAATTATCAAATGACGGCATTAGAGTCAATGATTATATCTTCATGGAGTTTGGCAGATATGAAGTAGACCATGACGGCTTCGGAGGCTATCAGCCAGTGCGTGCCGCTTATGATGGACGCTACAAACTTGTGATTAATCTCATGGATACGGATGAGTTCTACGACTTAGAACTTGATCCCCAGGAAATGAATAACGAAATAAATAATCCGGATTTCGATATGGACAAAAGGCGGCTTCACAGAGCAATTCTGGATAAAATGTATGAGACCAGAGATCCTTTCAGAGGGTATTACTGGGAAAACAGACACTGGAATCCGGATACCACGTACCAGACCTGGGACAGCAGAAAAATGACCAGACAGCGTGAAAACGAAGAATACGAACCTCGTCAGCTGGATTATGGAACTGGATTGCCGATACAGAAGGCAGTAAGAGTCAAGGGAGAATCGGATGCAAAGTTTGCAGATTAAAAGCAGGCGCAGGCTGGGAAAGGTCAGATCTTTCGCAGCCTGCGCCTCAAATTATTTATCTGCCTGATTTTATGATTTTTTCAAAAACCCAGAGCTTTATTCGGGTTAGTAAAAAGAACAGTCCCATCAATATAATCATTCTGATTTACATTGCTTTCCTCCAACTGAATCGTATCAAGGTCTTTTTTGGTGACGGACTCCAATGCACCAGGGTGGCTGGCTGCATATATTTTCAGCTTTTTATATGTTTCAGAATACAAAACATCAACCCCTTTCTCTTTACTTTGACAGTCTTTTATAATATAATTATATTTGTAATTTTGTATTATAAATATAGAAATTAAGACAAAATATATAAAAATATAGCCAATAATTGATATTTAATATAAGAATGGTGATTGATATGCGAATAAAAATTAAAGAAAATCAACTTGAGGCAATAGAAGGAATTAACTCAGAATATCCGTATGTGTTACATCACGTAAATTTAGGTGATACAAAAGTCCCATGGCATTGGCATGAAGAATTAGAGTTTGTTTATGTGATAAATGGTAGTATAAAACTGAATACCACCGGTAAAAGCTATTATTTTCAAAAAAATGAAGCCTTTTTTATAAATGCAAATGTCTTATGTACAATGGAGAACGTAAACAATGGACAGCCAGGGATTATAGATTCGCATTTATTTCATTCGGTTTTTTTAAGCGGGCATTTTAAAAGTATCTTTGAAACAAAATATGTAGAACCCGTCCTGCAGAACAAAAAGCTGGAGATTTTAGCAATACGGGGAGAAAATACCAGGCAGCATGACATTTTGGCAAAACTAAGAAAAGTTTCCTACCTGCAAAAAAAAGAGAATTCAGAATTTCAGACAAGAAATCTCTTCTCAGATATATGGATTCTTTTGCTGGATGAAATTCAAAACCTGGAACGTATGGACTTGCCTGCGAAACAATACAGTCAGGAGAGGATACAATCCATGATGTCTTACATACAACAAAATTACCAGAATAAAATATCCTTAGAGGACATAGCCTCATCTGCTTCAGTCAGTAAAAGAGAATGCCTTCGTTGTTTTCAAATCAGCATTCATAAAACGCCATTTGCCTATCTGATGGATTACCGAATTGAAATGGCTGAAAAGCTCTTAAAAACCACTGATTTGTCTGTTATTGATATTGCGCTGCAGACAGGGTTTTCAAATGGAGCTTATTTTGGAATGATTTTTAAAAAGAATTGCGGAATAACTCCGGGAGAGTACAGGAAGAAATTTAGCTTAGATGATTTCATTAAAAATTAATCGAAAAATTGACTATAGCAATCCGTATGATTTGAACACACTTGTTTTCACCAACACTCCAAAAAGCACTTGATTATTGCCCTGTATTGAGTTATAATAAATAAAACTAAACAAGGAAATTCTTCGGGGCAGGGTGTAATTCCCTACCGGCGGTATAGTCCGCGACCCACAGTAAAAGTGGCTGAATTGGTGAGATTCCAATACCGACAGTAAAGTCTGGATGAGAGAAGAAAAATGCGTGTTTTATAATTCATAATATTAATGCGCGAAGACCCCCGAATACAAATGTATTCGGCTTTTTTATTTTCTACCGGAATTTTCCTTTTAAAATTTAAATGAAAAAGGAGAGATGAACAATGAGCTCAAACACAAATGTGGTGGGAAGGACCACCGGAAGAACAAACTTAAAGACAATGGTACAGATAGGTATGCTGGGAGCGATATCCGTCGTTCTGATGATGTTTGAAATACCCCTTTGGTTTGCTCCAAGTTTTTATCAGATTGATTTAAGTGAAGTACCGGTTTTGATCGGTGCATTCGCCTTGGGACCTTTGGCAGGAGCAGTGATCGAACTGGTGAAAATTTTACTCCATTTTATAATGAAAGGCAGCAGCACAGCCGGAGTCGGGGATTTGGCAAACTTTTTAATAGGGTGTGCATTGATTGTTCCGGCAGGACTTGTCTATAAAAAAGTACGGTCAAGAAAGGGTGCCCTGATTGGGATGATCCTTGGCATTATCACCATGACAGCCATTGGAAGTTTAATGAATGTATTTATTCTTCTTCCGGTATATGCAAAAGCGTTCGGAATGCCGATGGATGCTCTGGTAGGAATGGGCAGTGCTTTGAATCCTGCTATTGATAATATTGCAACTTTTGCACTATTTATGGTAGTTCCATTCAACTTATTAAAAGGAATTATTGTTTCAGCAATTACATTTTTATTATACAGGTATATTAGTCCGATATTTAAGAAAAATTAGAGTGTTTTTTAATCCGTTACCCGGAAACGTATAAAAGCAGCAGAGAGTGAAATTCTATGAGAAAAGATTTCATTCTCTGTTTTTTTCTGCTATAATAGTGGAAAAAGATTTGAGCTTAGAAAAGTAATGGAGGACAATCATGAGCAGGATCAGGCATATTGATAAATTAACAGACAGCAGGCATTTAAATATGTATGAGCTGGAAGCCAGGAATCGTTTAGATAATCCGGTAGATTATTTTGTGGCATCCAGAGCTAAAGAAATAGAGGATTTAAAGATAAGTACCCACAACCTTAAGCCGGACGGAGTAATTATTTACAGCCTTTATGGAGAACAGAAGGATAAAGTGATTCTCGTACGCCAGTACCGTTATGCAATAGATGGATATATTTATGAGTTCCCGGCAGGACTTGTAGATCCCGGGGAGGATTACAAAATTGCGGGAGCCCGGGAATTAAAAGAAGAGACAGGTCTTGATTTTCATCCGGTAAACGTGGACGAGATGTATGAAAAACCATACTTCACCACAATCGGGATGACCGATGAGTGCTGTGCTTCTGTTTACGGATATGCAACCGGAAAAGTAAGTAAAGATGGATTAGAGGATAACGAGGACATTGAAGTGGTGATTGCAGACAGAGAAGAAGTAAGAAGAATTTTAAAAGAAGAACGAGTGGCGATTATGTGTGCATATATGCTGATGCATTTTCTGAAAGATGAGGACGATCCGTTTGCCTTTTTAAAATAAATATGATAAACTGATTCATACAAAAAGCAGGAGGCGGACGTATATGGAAGTGAAATTTGAGGTGAAAATGACGCAGAAAATCATGTATAATTTCCTGCTCAGTCACACATACAAAAGTTTCAGTGGAGTAGTGGGTGTGTTATTCGGCGCAGTGGCGCTTATTGTGTTTGCCGTGACGTTTGGAAAGGTGGAATCCTGGCAGAGTATACTATATCTGGTTTTTGGTGTCTGGTTTATACTCTATCTGCCTATAACACTTTATCTGCGGTCCGTCAAACAGGTAAAACTAAATCCGGTATTCAAAAAACCAATAACCTACATTTTAAATGATGAAGGAATTCAAACATTACAGGGTGATCAAAGTGCAGAACTCAAGTGGGAAGATCTGATCAAAGTGACGGAAACTAAATTGAGCCTTCTTGTATATACAGGAAAGAGGTACTCGTTTGTATTTCCAAAGGAATCCATTGGAGAACAGTACGAAGAATTACTGGAGTTAATTCAGGGACATGTAGATGCCGGAAAAATAAAGATAAAAAGCAGGTTGAAATAAGATGATCATAGAAACATGGAACGAAAAGGAGACTTTTGATGTTGGAAAGTCTCTTGGAGATAAAGCAGAGAAAGGTCAGATTTACACGCTGACCGGAGATCTTGGAGTAGGAAAGACCGTATTTACCAAGGGACTGGCTGAAGGACTGGAAATTACAGAGCCGATCAGCAGTCCGACATTTACCATTGTACAGATTTATGAAAGAGGGAGAATGCCCCTCTATCATTTTGATGTCTACCGCATAGGAGACGTTGAAGAGATGGAAGAGATCGGATATGAAGACTGTTTTTATGGAGACGGTGTCTGTCTCATCGAATGGGCAAATCTTATTGAGGAAATCCTGCCGGAAGATATCATACCGGTTACGATAGAAAAAGATCTGGAAAAAGGGTTCGACTACCGCCGTATAACAATCGGAGAATAGAGAAAAAGTACAATCAGTAATGAAGGAGGTATAAAATGAAAATATTAGCGATAGACAGTTCCGGGTTAGTTGCCTCCGTAGCTATTATTGAAGATGATAATATGTTGGCAGAGTATACCGTGAACTATAAAAAAACACATTCACAGACCCTGCTTCCCATGCTGGATGAAATAGGAAAGATGATCGATCTGGATCTTCAGACCATTGATGCAATAGCAGTTGCAGCAGGTCCAGGCTCTTTTACGGGGCTTAGAATCGGTTCCGCTACGGCAAAAGGATTAGGGCTGGCACTTAATAAACCATTAGTTTCCATTCCTACCGTAGATGGACTGGCATTTAATCTCTATGGCACAGATAAATTAATCTGCCCGTTGATGGATGCCAGAAGGAACCAGGTATATACAGGAATCTATGAGTTCGAGGGTAAAGAATTCAAGGTTGTTGAAGAGCAGATGGCAGTATCAGTTCAGGAAATAGTTGAAAAATTGAATAAATATGGCAGGGAAGTGATCTTCTTAGGGGATGGAGTGCCTGTCTATGCAGAGAAAATTGCAGAAATGATAACAGTTCCCTACTCATATGCACCGGCACATGTGAACAAACAGCGTGGCGCTGCAGTAGGTACGCTTGCCAGGGCCTACATTGAGGCAGGAATGCTGGAGAGTGCAGAAGAACATCAGCCGGACTACCTGCGGCTGTCCCAGGCTGAAAGGGAAAGGGCCCAGCAGGAAGAAGCGGCAAAAGAAAATGATTGATATACGCACAATGCAGTCGGAAGATTTGGATGCAGTTACTAAAATAGAACAGGAGACGTTCTCCATGCCCTGGTCAAAGGCAGGTTTTGCATCATCTCTGGCACAGAAAAATACGTTATATTTATGTGCGTTTTCAGATGGTGAACTGGCAGGTTATTGTGGTTTACTGCAGGTCCTGGATGAAGGGGAAATCACAAATGTTGCGGTAAAAAAATCTTTGCGGGGACAGAAAATAGCTTCCCGCCTTATGGATGAATTATTAAAAAAAGGCACCCTAAGGGGTATCTCCTTTTTTGTGTTGGAAGTACGAAAAAGTAACAGTGCGGCAATTCACTTGTATGAAAAATCCGGATTTACAAAAGCTGGAATTCGAAGAAATTTTTACGAGAAGCCAATAGAAGATGCAGTCATCATGAGTAAGCAGTGATGGTTGCTCTTTTTTTGGAAATTCATACAGCAATTACCACTATCTTTGATGTATATTTTTCGTTATAATGACTTATATAAAGTAATTACTGTATTTCATGCAGGAATATTTGTAATATGATATACGGTTCGCAACGTAGGAAAAGGGGAGGAAAAAAACATGAGACAAGCAAAAAAAATCTACTGCAATATGTGCGGAAAAGAATTTCACCTGGAAAACGAGATTGTGAAAGAAGGAATTCTATCGGTAGAGAAATGCTGGGGATATTTTTCAGAAAAAGATGGCGAGATCCATGAGCTTGATCTATGTGAAGAATGTTACAACAAGCTTATAAAACAGTTCAAAATCCCCGTTACCGTAAAAAAACAGAAAGAATTTGTGTAAAGTTACGTTTTTATCAAGGGGTTACATCTTGTTCCCGGCTTCTATCTGTGTTAAAATATACAATCAGATATTCAAAATATGATTTGGCTGTTTGAAAAAAGGAAAACTTATAAAAGAGCCAAGTGTAAAAGAAAATCGCTTTCACACTGCTGATTTGGGAATAGCACAAGCCTGCTTGCACTATTCATGGGTTATATTTGAAATAGATTTGAAAAAGAAGGGAAATTCAGATGTTAGATATATGTTTATTAGGAACCGGAGGGATGATGCCTCTTCCACGCAGATGGCTGACTGCCCTGATGGCAAGATATAACGGCAGCAGTATTTTAATTGACTGCGGAGAAGGAACCCAGATCGCAATTAAAGAAAAAGGGTGGAGTTTCAAACCGATAGATGTGATCTGCTTCACCCATTTCCATGGAGACCATATAAGCGGACTGCCGGGATTGCTGCTGACCATGGGAAATGCTGAAAGGAATGAGCCTTTAACATTAATAGGGCCTAAAGGCCTGGAAAGAGTCGTAAATGCATTGCGCGTAATTGCACCGGAACTGCCGTTTGAACTGCGTTTTTTGGAAATTACCAATCCGGAAGAAACATTTGAAATGAATGGATACCGAATCCGGGCTTTCCGGGTAAATCATAATGTTGTCTGCTATGGCTATTCAATTGAAATAGACAGGGCAGGCCGTTTTGACGTTACAAGGGCAAAAGAAAAGGAGATTCCAATGCCGTACTGGAGCCGTCTGCAAAAGGGAGAAACCATTGAAGCAGATGGCAAAATATATACACCGGACATGGTACTTGGTGAACCAAGAAAAGGGATAAAATTAACCTACTGTACAGATACGAGACCTGTAAAAGCAATTTCGGACAATGCGGCAGGCTCTGATTTATTCATCTGTGAAGGAATGTATGGAGAACCGGGCAAAGAACAAAAGGCAGTGGAGCACAAGCATATGACTTTCACTGAAGCAGCAAACCTTGCAAAAGAAGCTGGGGTGAAAGAACTGTGGCTAACACATTACAGCCCATCCCTGATCCACCCGGAAGAGTTCATGGGAGATGTTCAAAAAATATTTCCCAATGCCTATCCCGGAAAAGACTGCAAATCCGTAGAGCTGGACTTTGATGAAGAATAGTTGCGCAGGCAGGTGTGAACTTGTTCATTCTGCTTAATTAGAAATATTGTAAGTGGGATTACGATATTCATGCGGATGAGGCTGAAAGAAAATTGAGAAATCGAAAGGAAGCCACGCTGTGATTCTTTCGGCCTGTTTTATTTGTGGCAGTATTGCAGGCAAGCCTGTGATTTGAATGGTATAACAATGGAAAAAAAAGATGTATTCATATTAGCGATAGAAAGCTCCTGTGATGAAACAGCTGCATCGGTAGTAAAAAACGGAAGAGAAGTATTATCCAATATTATTTCATCTCAGATAGAATTACACAAACTCTACGGAGGGGTAGTTCCGGAAATAGCTTCAAGGAAACATATTGAAAAAATAAATCAGGTTATTGAAGAGGCTTTGGAAGAGGCAGAAATGACACTGGATGATATGGATGCGATAGGTGTCACGTATGGTCCGGGCCTTGTTGGCGCTCTTTTAGTGGGTGTGGCAGAAGCAAAAGCAATTAGCTATGCTAAAAAACTGCCGCTGGTAGGAGTGCATCATATAGAAGGTCATATTTCTGCAAATTATATAGAAAATCTGGATTTGGAACCACCGTTTATCTGTCTTGTAGTCTCAGGAGGGCATACACATCTGGTGGTTGTCAAAGATTATGGAAAATATGAAATCATTGGCAGAACAAGAGACGATGCAGCCGGTGAAGCATTTGACAAGGTAGCAAGAGCGATCGGGCTTGGTTATCCGGGAGGACCTAAAATAGATAAATTATCAAAAGAGGGTAATCCGGATGCAATAAAATTCCCCAAAGCACATGTGGCTGATGCGCCATATGATTTTAGTTTCAGTGGTTTAAAATCATCCGTTCTAAACTATATCAACGGATGTAAAATGAAAAATGAAACCATCATAGAAGCGGATGTTGCGGCGTCATTTCAAAAAGCAGTTACAGAAGTCCTGGTAGAACATGCCATGATGGCCGTTAAAGAGTACGGATATGACAAATTTGCTATTGCAGGAGGGGTAGCTTCTAATACAACTCTTAGAAGAGCAATGGAAGAGGCATGCAGAAATAATGGCATTCGATTCTATCACCCATCACCTGTTTTCTGTACCGATAATGCAGCTATGATAGGTGTAGCGGCTTATTATGAGTTTATCCAGGGTACGAGACATGGATTAGATCTGAATGCAGTTCCAAATCTCAAATTAGGAGAACGATAATGGGGCAGGAAAAAAATGTAGCGGTGGTACTTTGTGCTGGACGTGGAACAAGAATGAACAGTGAAGTACAAAAACAATATCTACTTATAAAAGGGAAACCGGTGGTTTATTATTCTTTAATTGCCTTTGAAAAGTGCCCGTTCATTGATGAAATCGTATTGGTTACAGGAAAAGAAGAAATAGAATATTGCAGGCATGAAATAATAGAAAAGTATAATCTGAAAAAAGTGAAGTCAATCGTAGCAGGCGGAAAAGAGCGCTGTCATTCTGTGTTTGAAGGTTTAAAAGCAATCGGATGTTGTGATTACGTATATATACATGACGGGGCAAGGCCTTTTATTGATCAGGAACTGCTGCAGCGCGCCTGTGATTCAGTGCGCATACATAAAGCATGTGTAGTCGGTATGCCGGTAAAAGATACCATCAAAATCAGCGGGCAGGATGGCTTTGCAGATCACACCCCTGACCGATCGAAGCTATGGATGGTACAGACACCCCAGGTATTCCAATATTCTCTGGTATACCAGGCATATGATAAAATCATGAAATATCCCGGGATTCAAGTGACAGATGATGCTATGGTTGTGGAGCAAATGGGACAGGCAAAGATAAAACTGGTAGAAGGTTCCTATAAGAATATTAAGATAACTACGCCGGAAGATCTGGAAATTGCAGAAATATTTGCAAAAGATAGAGCTTAAAGAATACAATTGAATTAGAAATTAGAAATTAGAAATTAGAAATTAGAAATTAGAAATTAGAAATTAGAAATTAGAAATTAGAAATTAGAAATTAGAAATTAGAAATTAGAAATTAGAAATTAGAAATTAGAAATTAGAAATTAGAAACTATAAACTATAAATAAGAAATTGGAAATTAGAGCTTGAAACTATAAATTAGAAACTAGAAGCTATAAATTAGAAATTGGAAATTAGAGCTTGAAACTATAAATTAGAAATTAGAGCTTAGAAACTAGAATTTAGAGTTTAGAGCTTAGAAGCAAGACCTTAGAATTTAGAAGTTTAGCCTGGAATTTAGACTTTCATGCGTATGTATCATGAATTTACAGAAGCGGATATAACAATAAACGTTTTTTTATTGAGCCTGACAGTAAAGAGTAAATTTGAAAAAGTAATCATATTATATTAGGCAATGAGAAATGACTCCAAACAAAAAATCACAACAGACAACTGAATATTTTTTGATTATTGGGTTATAATTCTTTCGAATGTATTTTACAGAGAATCATAATTTGATAAATACAATTGAAAAAATTTCATGATTTATATGCAGGACACCCAGAAAAAGGATGGGTATGAAGGTCAAAATGTGCCTAAAATGCTTAGTTTTTGAAACAAATGAAAAATTTCAAAAAATTTTGAAATAGTTATTGACAGAATTTAGCTTTAATGGTAGAATACTTCTTGCACTGAGGTGTGCAAACAACTGGAGAGGTATCGAAGTGGTCATAACGAGGCGGTCTTGAAAACCGTTTGTCCGAAAGGGCGCGTGGGTTCGAATCCCACCCTCTCCGCTGAAAACATATAATTGTTTTCTAATTAATTTATGCAATAGTCGATTCAGCCAGGAGAAGTACCCAAGCGGCTGAAGGGGCTCCCCTGGAAAGGGAGTAGGTCGTTAATAGCGGCGCGAGGGTTCAAATCCCTCCTTCTCCGTTGTCAGCGAAAAAGCTTACAAAAAACTTTAAAAAAGTTGTTGACAAGCTTTTACAAATATGGTAATATTTAAAAGCTGACTTACAGAAACAAAATAAGACAAAGTTAGACAGAACCTTGATAATTGAACAGTGAAACAACCTTGAAAGATTCTATTAAAAGAGATTTCAAAATCAAGAACCGTATCAGAAATGATACAACCTTAAAACAGTAATAAAGGGATAAAATTAGCTAGTAGTTGATTTTTGAACTAAGATCAAAACTTTATTTGAGAGTTTGATCCTGGCTCAGGATGAACGCTGGCGGCGTGCTTAACACATGCAAGTCGAGCGAAGCATTAAAACCGATTTCTTCGGATTGAAGTTCTAATGACTGAGCGGCGGACGGGTGAGTAACGCGTGGGTGACCTGCCTCATACAGGGGGATAACAGACAGAAATGTCTGCTAATACCGCATAAGCGCACAGTGCTGCATGGCACAGTGTGAAAAACTCCGGTGGTATGAGATGGACCCGCGTCTGATTAGCTAGTTGGTAAGGTAACGGCTTACCAAGGCGACGATCAGTAGCCGGCCTGAGAGGGTGAACGGCCACATTGGGACTGAGACACGGCCCAAACTCCTACGGGAGGCAGCAGTGGGGAATATTGCACAATGGGGGAAACCCTGATGCAGCGACGCCGCGTGAAGGAAGAAGTATTTCGGTATGTAAACTTCTATCAGCAGGGAAGAAAATGACGGTACCTGACTAAGAAGCCCCGGCTAACTACGTGCCAGCAGCCGCGGTAATACGTAGGGGGCAAGCGTTATCCGGATTTACTGGGTGTAAAGGGAGCGTAGACGGCA
>NZ_JNGB01000005.1:0-31707 GCF_001029355.1 Robinsoniella sp. RHS | reverse complement strand
ATGATTTGAAATATAACTCTATATCATTTATTTGTTATATAAATATTTACTTAATGTTTTTTGTGGAGTTTAAAAATTAATTATAGATAGAATTAGTAGTTAATAAAAATATTGTTTATTATTATAAAGTGTCAGTATACTATTGACAACTAAATTTATATGAGCTAAGATGTATTACATAAAWWCACAAAATTAAATATGGAATTGCGGTCACCTTTCATTTTATTTATAAATGAAAGTGATAATAGGGAAGCTGGTGAGAATCCAGCACAGTCACCTCTACTGTAACGTGGACGAAGAGACAAATACCATTGATAGGAGACTATTGAGAAGGCGTTTCTAAGGACGAAGCGAAGTCAGGATACCTGCCGTGTTGCAAGTTATTTATTTCTGGGCTGAGGAAATAGGTTTATTTTTATGCCGCAATTCAATCAATTACATACGGGGAATAATAAGCCTTTCTGTCTGAGTGCAGGAAGGCTTTTTTTAATGATTTTCAGGTTTATATAGCTTTTGGACAGTTAAAAAGTCCATTTCTATGGTTAACGATACCATATTTCTATAGAAAGGGAGCAACAGCTGATGAATGGAACGGAAAGGAGGGGAAATAGCGATGATTGGTTCCGAACAGCATGAAAATGAGAGACATGAAAAAGGAGGATTTGATTTATGAAGATTTTTAAAAAATTGACCGCGTTGGTACTGGCTTTAACATTAGTTTTAGGTATGACCACAATTACAGCATCTGCAGCAAGTGATAACCTGGCGATTGGTTCTGTTACTTTAACAGCGCCTACATCCGGTAAAAGTGCAGCAGCAGAATTAAAGACAGTAACCGTTGGCGGTGTAACACGTTATACTTATAATGCAAAATTACCATCTGGAACAGCTACAAGTGATCTTAAGAAATTAAAAGTTGTTCTGACTGGTGTAAATTCTGATGCAGCTGTCAGCATTGATAGTCAGACAAGCGCTACAGGAAGTACTACAAGAACATTTAATAATGTTGATGTGTCTGCGTCATCTGCTACAATTTCCGTTACTTATGGCGGAAAAACCAGAGCTTATGAATTGACGGCTACTGTGGATGCAACAGAACTTACTGTTGAAATTGGAATCCGTACTATTAATGCATTTAATTATGGAACTGAATTCCAGGCTGCAGCAACTGCAATTATGCTTCCTTCAAATGATAAGAATTCTTATATTAAACTTACTATGAATGCAGGAGATACTGTTATGGATGCATTAGTAATGGCTGCAAATAGGTTTGGGATTCAATTGACTGGAGCAGAAAATAATTACATTTCAAAAATTTCTAAAGGTGCATATACTCTGGGAGAATTTACCTGCGGAGGTATGAGCGGATGGATGTATACCGTAATTCCTCTAGGTGGAGAAGAGTTTTTACCAATGTATGGTGCAGCTCAGTATTATCTGGAAGGCGGAGAAAAAATTAATTGGCAATATACCTGTAACTATGGTGCAGATATTGGATTTGGATTCTAATTACAATTTGTGAGAAAGCAGGGTATCCCATTTCGGATGCCTTGCTTCATGTTAGAAAGAGGTAGGTTATGATAAAAAAGGCAAAACGTTATCTGGCTGGATTGATGTCCATGTGTATGTGCTTAACAATGGTTCCGATAAATGTACAGGCGCAAGTAAAAGAGTCAGAGAATATACAGAGTGAGTCATATTATGACAGAATGAGTGAAAAAACTAATGCAGATACCAGATTGGTTACGATTAATGGGTATTGCGGCGAATCGGGAGTAGAGCCTGATGAGGACTTCTATAGCTTTGCATTTGCATTATCAGATAGTAATCATAATGTTATTTATGATCCTGCAAAATATTGTAAAGTTGGTGAAACATACTATTTACAGCTTGAATACAGGAACTATCCGCAAAACGTATTTAATCGTGCGGAAGTGACAGGTCTGGAATTATCAGAAGCTGATAAAAACAATATGATTGAAGCGATTACAAATGGTACTTTTTCATTTATAATGCCGGATAATGATGTTACATTTGATCTTTATCTAATGAGGCAGTATAGTGTTAGAAATGTATATATGGAACCAAAAAATGGCGGAACAGTAGTAATAACCGGTGAAGAGTATGTGAATGAAGATGAAACTAAATGGTATAACCCTTATAATACAGATGTTACGATAAAGGCTTTACCCAATTTAGGTTATCGTTTCAAGACGTGGGATATATCAACTTCAGGTTCAATGGGACCAGATTTACCTGTTGATCCAGAGCTTTCACAGAATTTAACATCATCGGAAAAGTTATTTAAGATGCCTAATCGTGATGTGCATCTAAATGCATACTTTGAAAAAGACCCCGATGCCGTTTTTGATGCCGTATTTACCGGAGGAGAAGGAGCAGTTGGAACAGCACCAGAAAAAATAACCAGTAAAGAAGCAGTTGAAATTACTTTACCTGAAAATACCTTTACATTAAACGGTTATCGATTCCTGGGTTGGTACGATGGTCAAGATGTTTATAAGCCGGGGTCTGTATACAACATGCCGTTTGGAGGTATCACTTTCACGGCAGAGTGGGCGCAGTCCGGTACATCTAATATTAAATTCGAATCAGGTGGAGCTGATTCCGGAACGCCAATCGTTTTAAAAAACCAGAAACCAGGCGACCAGGTAAAAATTCCGGAAAATCCATTTACAAAAGCAGGTTTTGACTTTGATGGATGGAATGATGGAACGCAGACTTACCAGCCGGGTGATGATTATACGATTCCGGATCATGACGTAACCTTTACTGCCCAGTGGAGTGCGTTTTATACCTTTGAGGCAGGTACCGACGTATGGAATGTATCTGCAAAATGGTGCTACGGTCCTGAGGATGCAGGAATTATTCCTGAGGAAGCTGGAGCTAAAAATGGCAAAATGCCAAAAGGCAACGTAGAACGTATATACTTTGGCATGTCCGGTGAGATCAATCAAAATGCAGATAATTATTACAAATTCGAAGGCTTTACCATTAACGGAAAAACTTATACCGAAGCAACGACGATCTCAAATACCGATTATTTTTCCGGAAATGTGATTATCAGCTTACCGGATAAAGAAGATGCAGATGGCTGCAAAAATGGTAAAGTTGAATTTAAAAATGGTGAATTTAAAGATAACGTTGAGATCAGGCAGCATTACACAGAAACAACAGAAAAACGATATCTGGCGGATATTTCATCTCTTGCAATTAACGGTCGAACAGGGAATATTACAAATGATAAAATTGTTGTAAGCGTACCTGAAAATACGGATCTTACGAAATTGAAACCAGTCATCAAATTAAGTGATGGTGCCACAGTTTCCCCAAAATCGGAAGAAGAAGTGGATTTAACGAAGCCGGTTGTTTATACGGTTATATCCAAGGATGGCAGAATAACAAAGAAATATACAGTGTCCGTAGAATTTATACGGAATCACCTGGAAGAAAATCTGCCGGGATGGATTACACAGACATTTGAGGCACGCCGGGACAGAGATGGTGATGGTACCCTGGTACTGGGAAGCGAGCCATTCCTGAAGAGTGCCAGTTCAACCTGGTCCGACTGGGCTGCATTTACAATGGGACGTTTTGGCACGGTTAATTCCGATGGAAGCGTAAACCTGAATTATAAAGATGGTGAAAATAATGAAGGCTACAGCGCTTACATGGAAGCAATGAAAGCAAATATCGAAAAAAGGTATGCGGAGAACGATGGAAAATTAGATGATAATAAAGTGACAGAATGGCATCGTGCTGCACTTGCAATCGCAGCAATCGGAGGCGATGTTACTGATTTTGGAACTTATAATGGCAATGGAATTAATCTAATCAATGATGGAGCCTTTAATGCTGTTGTAGACCCCTCAAGGCAGGGAATTAACGGACCGATTTTTGCATTGATAGCAATGAATATTCAGGACTTCACCCGTCCCGCTGAAATGAAATACTCTGATGAATATCTGATCAAATATATTCTGGAGAGACAGCTGAAGGACGGTGAAAATGGAAGCTACAGCGGATGGGCATTGTGGGGAGCGGTATCTGATCCTGATATCTCAGCTATGGCAGTACAGGCATTGTCTGCCTATTACTGGGATGATACGGAATATACTTACACAAATCTGGCAAGTGGTGAGACTGTAACCAAAACGGTTCGTACAGCAATCGATGAAGCATTGAACAGATTGGGGACATTGCAGACAGATCTGGGTGATTACTTATCCTGGGGAACACGAAATATGGAAAGTACGTCTCAGGTACTGCTTGCTATTATTTCTGTGGGAGTAGATCCTTTGACCGACCAGCGCTTTATTAAAAATGGAAATACCCTGATTGACGGTGTTTTACGGTACAAATTAGAGTCCGGTGGATTCTGCCATACCTTTGATTATGATCCGGATAATGCTGCGGCATCTAACGGAGTATATAATTCCATGGCAACAGATCAGGGAGGTTATGGTTTAGTTGCTGCCTGGAGATATCTGAATGGAATGCGTTATATATATGACTATCGTGCAGAGTTCTCAGCCCAGGATACATCCGTTATAAACACCTTAAAAACAACAATTGACAATGCATTAGCGAAAAAAGGAACGGAAGGATATTACGAAGCTTTAAATAGTGCTATGGAAACCTATAATAGTACTTTCAAAGAATTAAATGATAATTCTTTACGTAGATATGTCATAAACTACTGGCAGCTTTCCGATGCACTTGTTGCTGAAAATGTCACAGTAGATGAGCTGAAAGCAGCAGCAGCGCCGGTAGAAAAACTTATTGAAGCAATTGGTCCGGTAACAAAAGACAGCAAAGCGGCAATAGAAAAAGCAAGAGCTGCATATGAAGCTCTTGCAGATGCAGCAAAAAAATATGTCAGCAATTACAGTGTCTTAACAGCTGCAGAAAAAACTCTGGCTGATTTATCAAAACCGGTACCGCCGGAAGTAGTAAAGGTTACAGGAGTTACATTACAGACAGCATCCATATCTATGTATCCTAACCAGGTACAATTGCTGAAAACAACCGTGACACCAGCCAATGCCGCAAACAAATCAGTAACCTATAAGAGCAATAATACAAAGGCAGTCACAGTTGACGCAAATGGAAAAATAACCGCAAAATCTGCAGGAACTGCTGTTATAACAGTATCCGCACAAGATGGAAGCGGTAAGTCTGCTGCCTGTAAAGTTACTGTTAAAAAGGCAAATGTGAAATTAAATGCAACAAAATTACCATTACAGTTAAAAAAGCGGGTGACGCTTAAGGTATCTGGATTGGCAGCAGGGGATAAAGTGGTCTCCTGGAAGAGTTCCAATAAAAAATATGCGGTGGTATCGGACAAAGGGAAAGTAACAGCGAAGAAACCTGGAAATACGAAAATTACCGTAACTACAAAATATGGAGCCAAAGCAACCTGTAAAGTAACCGTACAGAAAAGCAAGGTGAAAGTGTCCTCTATTTCTGTTAATATGAAAAAGCTTGAGCTGAAAAAAGGTAAAAAGGCAAAATTAGCAGTAACACTTAAACCAATTACGGCGAAAGATAAGGTTACATTTAAATCTTCTGATCCTAGTGTTGCGACGGTAGGTTCTAAGGGAGTAGTAAGGGCAAAGAAAAAAGGAGAATGTAAGATTATTATCCGTACGTCAAATGGAAAGAAGAAAACGGTAAGAGTGAAAGTTATAAATAGTAACAAAAAATAAAATTTTAACACGAAATTCCAATTAAAACAATTAAAATATGACTGCACGATCTGGCTGCAGAGAAATGATGAATCAATCTATGGTGATATCCATATTTGAATTCTTTCTCTGCGGTTCGGATCGTGCAGTTTTTGTATGTAGTGACTAAAAGTATCAAAATAAAATTTTTGCAGGCCTTATTGACAAATAGATAATAATAGGATATGATAACGATATAAATTAAATTAACAGTGTTAAGTATATGCAAAAACCAAAAACCAACAACTAAAAAATAAGTGTATAGGAGTAAGTGTATGAAAATATTGATACTATATGCAAGTAAATATGGATGTACAGAGGATTGTAGCAACTATCTCAAAGATAAACTGAACCAGGAAGTAAAAACAATAAATTTAAAAGAAGCCGGATCCGTCGATTTGCAGCAATATGACTGGGTTATCATCGGCGGATCCATATACATAGGGAAAATACAAAAAGAAGTAAAAGTTTTTTGTGAACAGAATCTGCAAAGCCTGCTTACAAAAAATATTATTTTATTTATGTGCTGTACAACACCTGATCAGGAAAGTGGGTTCTTCATCAAAAATTTCCCCGCTTCGCTGCGAAAGCATGCTGAAAAAACAGTAAATATGGGAGGTGAACTTCGTCAACATAAAATGGGATTTTTCGATAAAAAATTAACAGCCATGGTGTCGAAACTGGAGCCTAAGAAAAATGAAATACTATATAAAAATATAGATGGATTAGCTGATTTTCTAAATAAGAAATGTTCTTAAATGAAGCTGCTAAAAGAAAAATATTTTTATAGTTTTGGAGGTAAAATATAAAAAAGATACCAATTATCCAAAGAAATTCATTGACTTTCCCATATCAATGAGATAGTATTATTTCATAAACAAAATATTAATTGCGGTCATTTTTCATGCAGTTTTTCAGAATCTGCCATGAAAGTGATAATAGGGAAGCCGGTTCAATTCCGGCACAGTCACCTCTACTGTAACGTGGACGAGGAAACAATATGCCATTGGCGCTGTACAGATAGCTGCTGAGAAGGCGTTTCTAAGGTCGAAGCGGAGTCAGGATACCTGCCGTAAAAACAGATTGCTGTATTTCCGGGATGAGGAAGCAGATTTGTTTTTATACCGCGATTTAATGTTTGGTGCATTAGAATGATGGAATAAAGAGGATGGGAATCCGATTTGATTATAATATAAAAGCCTTTCTGTTTACACACAGGAAGGCTTTTATTTTTGTGTAAAAAAATATGATACATAATTCAGGAGGAAATGAAATGAGGGAGAAAAAAGTGATTCAGAAATTTTTCGTTTGGATGATTGTCATGCTGCTGTTGATAACAGATATTCCGGTAATGATTGTTCGGGCGGATGAAACAGGTTCCGGTCAGCAAGAAGTAATCATGCTGAAAACGACTTTACAGGATGGTTTTATCCAGCGGTCAAGCAAAAGAACATTTGATGTCTGGGCAAGGGACAGCGGAGATAACAAAGTGGATTCAGAGGCATTTCTGTACAATGAAGATATGCCCAATGACAGAGAAGCACTGAAGGTGAGCTGGAATGATAAGAAAAAGACCAGCTATTTATTGAATATGACAGGAAAGCCAGATGGCAGCTACGTTATTATTGTCAGGGGATTTAAGGCAGACAAAGCAGAAAATGAGATTCAATATCATTTTACCTATCAGGCGGCAGATAAAGGCGATTGTATAGGATATGCGGCTTTTGATATCGAACTTTTCACGATTTCAAAAGATTATCTGATTGAACCGGTTCTGGTACCGGTATATGAAGGTGAGAATTCCGTTCGTGTACTCCAGCGGCTGATTCAAAAAAATGGATTTGATATGGTATATACGGGGAGCCTGGATACCGGCTTTTATTTATCTAAAATTCAGAATCTTCCATCTGGATTTTTGGAGGATGCGGCTTTAGAGCCTACGGTGGCAACTGTTGATGAAGTGCGCAATGCCTTTGATCCAACTGCTTTTATTGACGGAGAACTGGGAGAATTTAATTTTAGCCGTATGAGCGGCTGGATGTATTGTCTGAATAATGTATTCCCAAATGTAGGATTTGCGGATACTTATCTGTCAGATGGAGATGTGGTACGCGTACAGTTCACGGTAGGATATGGTTCTGAGATCGGCGGCTCCGGTGCAATGGGTGGTGGGGATATTGATGATTATTATCTGGTAGCAGACAAAGACCGTCTGACATATCTGCTTGCCAGTATAAATTCTGCAGCAAATAGGGAAGCGTTGCTGAATGACCCAAAGATCAGCCAGATGGTAAATCAGGCGAACCAGGTCATGAGGAATATCGGAGCAGAGCAAAATGTGGTAGATGAGACATCAGAAATGTTGGAAGAAACATTGATTGGTGAAGTAACTGCTATAAAAATGCTGACAGAAGATAAAGAGATTATGATTAATGAAAGTGAAGAGCTGCAGGTGGCAGTGGAGCCGGAACAAACTCATTTTCCAGTTAATCTCCACTGGACATCCAGTGATCCGGAAGTGGTGTCGGTAGAAAGCGGAGTGGTAACGGCTGTAAGTCCGGGTGTGGCACAGATTACAGCCAGTTATAGAGATATGCAGGCATCCTGTACCATTACGGTACCGGTAAGCCCTATGACCGGGATTGACCTGAGTGCGGATCATTTGGACATTCTGAAAAAACAGGAAAGTGAACTGGAAGTAATCTATCTGCCATCAAATACATCGGACAGCAGGGAAGTACGATGGTCTTCTTCTAACGAAAATGCCGCAACCGTGGATGATAAAGGTCTGGTCGTGGGGAAAGGAACCGGTGAGACGATTATCACGGCTGTCTGCAATGGCTTTGAAGCTTCCTGTACAGTAAATGTCAAAGAGATTCCTATGACGGATATGAGTCTTAGCATGGAATCCATGGAATTAACAAAAGGTGCCACAATGACATTAAAGGCAAGTAGTATTCCTGAGGATGCAACAGATGACATTACCTGGACTTATGTAACATCTGATCCGGAAGTGGCGACCGTGGGTAAGACCGGGATTGTCAAGGGAATAGCCGAAGGGGAGGCGGATATTACGGTTTCGTCAGGGGCATTTAGCAAAACATGTAAGGTAACCGTAAAGGAAATACCGTTGCAGCAAATCAGTATCAGTTCCCCTTGTTTTTCCCTGTCCAGCGTCAGCGGCGTAAAAATTAAAAACTTATTATTAACCGTATCGCCGGATAACTATACGGAAAATATTAGATGGAATAGCTCAGATTCTTCCATTGCAAGTGTAGATGAAAAAGGTCTGGTGATGGCGAAGAAAAACGGTACGGTATGGATAACGGCATACGGAGATAAAAGCGGAGTCAGTGCCAGTACTATGGTAAAAGTGATTGACAAAGCAGTTTCCGTAAACAGTCTGTCATTTTCCCAATCTGAAATATCTCTGGAAGAAGGAAAAACTTTAACATTACCGATTAAAACATCACCGGCAAATGCTACGGATCCGTTTATATGGGTATCCGATCAGGAAAGGATTGTAACGGTCAAAGGTGGCACCATTACGGCAAAATCTTTAGGTACTGCGAATATAACGGTATATTCCGGTGATCAGGCGGCTTCCTGTAAAATAACCGTTCAGAAGAAATCAGAACCAAAGCCAACGCCGCCGCCGACTCCAACACCGCCTGTTCCGCAGCCCCCAAAACCGGTACCACAGCCAAAAGCCTATGTGAAATTAAATGTAAGCAGTATTCCTCTGCAGGTGAAAAAATCAACCAAAGTAGTGAAAGTTAAAAGCATTGGAAAAGGAGACAAGGTTGTATCCTGGACCAGCTCAAATAAAAAAGTGGCAACGGTTACAAGGAGTGGGAAAATTACAGCAAAAAAGAAAGGAACTGCTAAAATTACCGTCAAGACAAAACGTGGTGTAAAAGCAGTCTGCAGGGTAAACGTACAAAAAAGCAGAGTTGTTACCAAATCGATCAAAGTAAATAAGAGCAGTATGAGCCTGAAAAAAGGGAAAAAGGCAACGATTACAGTTGTCAGAAAACCAATTACGGCAACGGAAAAAATTTATTTTGAATCGTCGAATGAAAAAATAGCTACTGTAAATTCGAAAGGCGTAGTAAGGGCGAAGAAAGCAGGACATTGCAAGATTAAGGTGAGAAGCAAAAATGGCAAATCTAAAACCGTAAAAATTAAGGTTATAAAAGGAAATTGATTCAGAGGGTGTTTGAAAATTCATAATAGAAAGCTGTATGCCATTTTCAGTACAGTAATATTTCGAACACGCTCCAGGGAAGAAGGAGGAAGTTTATGAAATGGAGAGGTTTTTGTAAAAGGGTACTTGCCCTGGTATTAGCAGTTGTCATGGTACTTGGCATTGTACCGGTTACATCCCTGAAAGTACAGGCGAAAGCGTGGGATCCGAATAAGGCTAATGAAAATCTGGAGATACGATTCTGGGAAGATCAGCAGCCGGGAGTGAGATTTTATATTAATGCGGGCGCAAGGTATATACTGGAGCATGTAAAAGAACCCAGCGTAGGAACCAATAACGGAGAATGGTCGGTTATGGATTTGCTGCGAGGGATGTATATTGGCGCAGATTATATGAATTATATTGAAGATGGATATTTTAATGATTATCTGAAAAGGGTTGAGCAATATGTGATTGATAGGGATGGTGTATTACATTTTGCTAAATCGACAGAATGGTCCAGAGTGATTCTGGCGCTGAGTGCACTTGGATATGATATAACGGATGTGGGAGGATATAATTTTATTGATAAATTTTCTTCCTCATACCAATTTTCGTATTTGCAGGGGCTTAACGGTCCGATCTGGGAAGTAATTGCTATGAACACCGGAGAGTATTCTTTTATTAAGAATCCGATTGGTGCAGAACCTGGGGACGTAAATAACTATGGCAGATTGTTGGAATTTATTTTGAAGTTAGAATTACAACATAAGGATGGTTCAAAAGGAGGATTTGCGCTGACTGGCAATGTTCCTGACCCGGATATGACAGGAATGGCTCTTCAGGCATTGGCACCTTATTATTTAGATCAGGCTAAATATGAGAAAACCGGTTCAGCTGTTTCTTATATGGAGTTTAAGAAAGTGGTAGAACGGGGAATCTTTGAGCTAAGTAAATTACAAGCGGCAAATGGAGCATTTAAAGGATGGGGAAATGTAAATGCAGAATCTACGGTACAGGTGATTGTGGCGTTGACAGCACTGGGGATTGATCCAAAATCATCTGATGTAGAACTGCCGAACATCGGTAAAAGCTGTAGTTTTATCCAGAAAGGGATGGTTCAGGATGGAGTTTATACCAATAATATGATTGATGCCCTTCTAACTTTCTGGGCTTCCAGAAGTGGTGCTTCACCGGGATCGGGTGGATTCAAGCACGTTACAGCAGGAGATGACGGAGGCGGTGGTTCCGGAACTGTTGTAAACGGGATGGCTACAGATCAGGCAGTCTATGGTTTAATTGCATATGACCGTTTTAAAAATGGTGAAAACTCTTTATACGATATGACAGATATGATTGACGGCAGTTATCAGGAAATGGCACCAGCATCTTTTACGGTAAATTTTGACGGTAATGATCATGCCGAGAATTTTGTGGAAGAGCATAGTCCATATGCCGAGGTGAAAATGCCGGTAGTATCCGTTACAGGCGATGAAGAATTAATCGGCTGGAATACAAAGCAGGATGGAACCGGAAGCTTTTATCAGCCAGGGGAAATACTGTCTATGCCGGAGCAGGATATTACATTATATGCACAGTATGGTAAAAATAAATATACAATAAAGGTTGTGTTAAATGAAGGTACACTTGCACCCGGTATTGTAATACCGAATATTTATACTCCTTATACAGAAACGATTATCTTGCCGACTGCAGAACAGATAACGAAAAACGGATGTATCTTTAAAGGATGGTATAAAAATCCTTCATTTACAGGTACTCCTATCACGGAAATAACAAAGGGAAGTTACGGAGACATGACACTATATGCAAAGTGGATTGTTGATTATGTTTCAGGTTTGAATGAATTCTTTGCTATTATTAATAAGTTGAATGTGCAGGCGATTACTATTTCAGACCGTTCAAAAATACTGCGTGCAAGAGAAATATATGATGGGCTGTATGCAGTGCAGCAGGCGGTGATAGATAGCAAATACTATCGGAAACTGCTGAGGGCAGAGGAGAAACTTGCTGCTTTAGAAGCAAGTATGGAAGAAAGTAAAATAGTAATCGAATTGATTAACAACTTAGGTAATGAGATTACGCTGCAGGATGTAAAAGCTATTTCAGAAGCAAGGGCTGCATATGATGCTCTTTCAGAAGAAGAGCAGGAGATGATTACAAACTACAGTAAACTGATTGATTTAGAAGCAAAACTGGATGTATTAATTGAAAATGATAATCGGGTAAAAGAAGTTGAAAAGCTTATTAATTCTATTGGGGATGTCAGCATTGCATCTCAGGAATTCATTGAACAGGCACGGGAAGCTTACAATAATCTCAATGAAGAACAGAAGGCCCTTGTAAATGAACGCACTTTGCGTCAGCTGGAAACTGCTGAAGAAACACTTTCTGTTTTAAAAGAAAGCGCAGCCAGAATTGCATTGGTTCAGGAAAAGATTCTGGCAATACCAGATTTACAGGAGTTGAGTTTGGAAGATGACAGTTTCCAATTGATCACAGAGGCACATGCTGCTTATTTAACGCTTTCAGGAGAAGAAAATTCACAACTGGAAGAAAACATACTTGACCGGCTCGTTTTGTCTGAACAAATTCTTTATGATATGGCACAGAAGTCAGGTTCTGAAGAAGATTTTAAGGCCGCAAATGAAGTTGTAAATCAGATTACGAGTTTAGGAGGAGTGGCATCTCTTGAGTCAGAAGCTAATATTTTGGGTGCAAGGGATTCTTATGAAGCGCTTACGGGCAATGTCCGGAAAGTACTGGTTGAAAATTATTATTCTTTAGTAAGGATTGAAATGGATCTTTCCACTTTAAAAAATGATAAAGCACTGGCAGCTGAAATGATGGTAAGAATTGCTGCGATAGGAGAAGTTACGTTTGAAAAAGAAAGTGAACTGGTTTCGATTCGCAGGGATTTTGGAAGGATGACTGCAAATCAGAAGAAACAGGTGGAAAATTATCAAGTATTAGTTGATGCAGAGATGGTGCTTTCCAATATGAAATACAATAATAAAAAGGCAAAGGAAGTACTGGAAAAAATTACGGCTATCGGTACAGTATCAATGGGAAGTAAAGATGCAATTCTGGCAGCCAGAGCAGCATATGATAACCTGAAGGAAGAGCAGCTTGCCTATATATCACAGCAGGAGTATCAGATTCTGACAGATGCTGAAAAAGAATATGATAGAATTTTCAGCCTTCAGTTGAAAAGCATCGGGCTTAACAGTTATCAGATAACCGTAGACGTAGGAAGCAGAGCTAATCTGCAGGTTTCATATAATCCTGTAAATACAATAAATGATAAGACTGTAAAATGGAGCAGCAGTAACAATAAAGTAGTGACGGTACAAAATGGACAGATCAGAGGAATCAGAAATGGAGAGGCAGCAATTACTGCCAGTGTAGGGAAATTCTCAGTTATGTGCCGGGTGGTAGTTCAATCACCTCTTAAAGGTCTGACAATTAATCAGACAAATATTGCACTGGTGAAAGGTCAAAACAGCTTATTATCCATTGGATATGTTCCGGAGAATACTACTTCAGAGCGAAATGCAGTATGGAGCAGCAGTAATCATAAAGTAGCCACCGTTTCGGGAGGCAGAGTCACTGCTCAGGGTGCGGGCACCGCAGTAATTTCAGCAAAAGTAGGAAACTTTACAATTCGTTGTAATGTTTCAGTTTCAAATTACAGCCTAACTTATGTTCTTGCAGGAGGAAGCAACCATTCGGGTAATCCGGTTGTCTATAATGGGACTTCTGCCATTACTTTAAAGTCTCCCCAAAAAGCAGGCTACCTGTTTAAAGGATGGTATACTGACCGTAAATTCAAAAAACAAATTAAAAAGATACAAAAAGGAAACGGCAGTAATTATACACTCTATGCCAAGTGGGAAAAAGTTAAGAAACCTGCTAAGCCTGTAATAAAAAGTATTTCCAATTCTGGTGCAAAAAAGTTAAAGGTTGTGCTTAAGAAGAAAGTCAAATATGCCCAGGGCTATGAAATTCAATATGCATTAGATAAGCGTTTTCGAAAGAGTTTGAAAACAGTAACAACAAAAAGCACGAGTAAAACCCTCAAAAAGCTGAAGAAGAAAAAGACATATTATGTTCGTGTACGGGCATACCGTAAAGATTCTATGGGTAAATATATCTATAGTTCTTATAGCTTAACTAAGAAATTAAAGATTAAGAAATAATGAGGTGAAATAGATGGGAAAACTTTGGTCATATTTTAAGGACTGTATAAAAAAGCATAGAAGCGCATCAACGGGTGTCACAACTCTTCTGGTAATTATTTTGTTTTCCGTTACGTTTATTAATGCCCTTAGCAGCCAGGCTTCAGCTGTTCCATCCAACCCAATCCAGGGACTGTCTAAGGACAGCTCCCTGGTAAAATTGACAAGTCCAAATGAAGTGGTACCAACTTTACCCAAGGGGATAACAGCTGCAACAACATCCTCTGTAAATTCTGAACCTGATGAAGACCAGAACAATTCAGAAAGCAAAAAGAAGAATAGTGATAATAAAACAGATAACAAGCAGGGACAGACTGCTGATGCAGGAAAACCAACAGGTAGTAATGGCACAAATGGCAATGGAGGTAGTAGCGGAAACAATAATTCCGGTGGGTCAAATGGTCAAAGTGGAAATGGCAATGGAGAAAACAATGGTAATGGACCTGGGGATAAAGGAAAAGAAAATGGGAATAAAGAGCTGGGACCAAAAGGTGAGCAGCAAAATGAATATTTCAAGACAACAATTATTGACGGTGAAACAGTGACGAGGAGCAGCTATTCATTTGCAATAACTCAGATAAATAAGGAACTGAACATAAGAAATGTATCTGTAAAGGTAAACAGCGGGGAGGATTTTGAATTTACAGGCAATGTAGTACTTTTACCGGGAGAAAATAAGATAAAAGTGTCTGTTACTTATCGTGATAAAGAAAAAAAGATCTTTACCGTATCGAAAACTTATACAGTATATTTAGAGTTGGTAAAAATTCAATTGCACTGTAACATAAACAATGGAGATACCGTTACAAAGAGCAGTTACAGATTCACTGCTTATGCAGAAGCCGCCGGAAAAGAAATTCCCGTTTCGGTTTCCTTGAACGGAAAATCGGTTAATTCAGAGTCCAGTGAATATGAGGTAAAGCTTCAGGAAGGGAAAAATCAGTTTGTTGTATCTACGGTCAGTGGTGAGAGCAGGGAGGA
Source organism: Robinsoniella sp. RHS (assembly GCF_001029355.1). Lineage (NCBI taxonomy): Bacteria > Bacillati > Bacillota > Clostridia > Lachnospirales > Lachnospiraceae > Robinsoniella > Robinsoniella sp. RHS. The sequence goes on along the minus strand of NZ_JNGB01000005.1, from coordinate 16,537 downwards.
AAAAAAGTATACCATTACCTATAATAAACCCATTAGTGACTGGTCAATCAGTACAAATTTATGGGATTTTGAAGTAGTGGATGTGCCTGAAATTACATTTTATGCACATGGGCTGAGAGGCTCACAAGAAGTGGGAATGCTAGTATTATGTGAAGGTAATGAAATTCCTGCTGATGAAAATGGTAATTATACGGTCTCTTTTGAAGTTAATAGAACATACACATTTGATTTATATGCTGTAGACGGAAATGAACGTTCTGAAAGAACGTCAATTGATGTGACGTATACATTTGCTGTAGATGAGGATGGTGAAGAAATTGATCCTTTTAAACCTACAATTATAACTGATTTATTCGAAATAGAACAAAATGAAGTAAAAGTTCCAGGGAAATTTAGTTTTTATATATCTTGTAAGGATTATAAAGGAAATTATATTACAGCAGAAAATTTCAAGGTATTTGTAAATGGTGAAGAAATAATGTATGTACAACCCAATGTGGATAAGACTTCATATAATGTTGATTTAAATCCTGGACCAAATACAATAGAAATATACGCTTATGATATAAACAATAATAAAACTGGTTTTAGACGTATAATCATTACATCAGATCCGGATCTTCCATCAGATGGTGAAAAGATCGTAGGAACAATTCACGTATCCATGGAAGCCACAACAGTTGGCGTAGCGAATATATTTAATGAAACGGTTGATATAAAAGAGGGAGTAAACCTGGCTCATATAATAGATCCTATTTTACAAAATTATAATATAGTTGCTGATTCTTCGGGATCATTAGATGAAGGTTATTATCTGGAAAGGATCAATACGGATTATGAATTATTCAGCAAACCGGCAATTCCGGAAGATTTAAAAGAAAAATTACTGGAATGGGATAATGGAACCGGAGTAGTATTTCGTGAAAAATATTTAGGAAATAACAGCCTTGGTGAATTTGATTTCACAATAGGCTCCGGTTGGATGTACATGGTAAATGGAGAATATCCAAATCTGGGCTTTGCGCAGTATTATCCAAAAGACGGTGATGACATCCGCATCCGTTTCACCCTCGCATACGGCAAGGACATCGGCGGCGGCGACGCAATGGGCGGTAATAATCCGCCACCAGATGGCAATCAAAACGGCACCGACACCGGATCAGTCGTCTGGGATAAGGAGTGGTAATCATTATGAGATTAAAAATGAACGCAGATAAATTAATAAAGAAGCTTCTGGTAATGTGTACTGCCTGCTGTCTCCTTGCAGGTATATTCACAATTACTGCAGAAGCATCCCACAAAGATTATACCCCGGACGAACTGTTAAATGTCATGGAGGGCATTATAAACTGGCGCAAAGCCATTTCAGGCGTCAGCATGGATGAACCTCTGATGTCAGAAGTCTTTTTAGACAGTGTGGGATCTACCTCAGGGGATTGGGCAGCTATTGGCATAGGCAGAAGTGGATATGCAGATGATTACAATGCTTATATTGCCGTTACGGCAGCGTATATCAGTAAATCCTATCAGGAAAATGGATATTTAGACCGTACAAAAGCGACGGAATGGCAGAGAATCGCACTTGCGGTGCTGTCAGCAGGAGGAGATCCGGTTTCCATAGGAGAGGATCAGGAGGGCAATCCAGTTGATCTGGTGGCGGATGGCAGCTATAATCGGGGCAAGGTAATGTCACTGGGTATACAGGGAACTAACGGACTGATCTTCGGACTTCTGCTCATGGATAGCATGCGTTATGATATTCCGGCGGATGCGGCAGATACGAGAGAGGGTTTGCTGGAGAGGATTCTCAGCAGCCAGATTAAGGATGGCGGGTTTAATCTGACATCCTTAGATGCTCAATCGGATGTGGATATGACTGCCATGGCACTTCAGGCATTGGCACCTTACTATAACAGTGAGAAGACCTATCGTTATGTGCAGCAGGGAACGAAGCAGGGAACGAAGCAGGAACAGGAAAAAAGTGTCCGGCAGGTCGTGGACGAAGCCCTGCAATTCCTCTCATCCAGCCAGCAGGAATCGGGCGGCTTCACAAGCTGGGGATCGGAGAATTCGGAAAGCTGTTCCCAGGTATTGATCGCTTTGGCAAGTCTGGGCATCGATCCCGGAAATGATCAGCGGTTTATTAAAAATGGAAATACCGTCATTGATGGGTTGATGCAGTACCATATGGAAGAAGGGGGATTCATCCATTCCAAAGAATTTGATGAGGAGAACCCCAATGCCGACCCGGATAAATCCAATACCATGGCAAGTGACCAGGCATTATGTGCGCTGACAGCTCTGTGCCGCTTCTATGGGGGAATGCGGAATTTCTATGATTTCCGTCCGGAACAGACAGCGGAATTAAAAAAACAGATATCGGATTTGGAAACCCGGATACATAACCTGAAGGAAGATACATCACCAGAGGAAATCACAGCGGTTTACGATGCATATGAACAAATTCCGCCAGAAGAAAGAAGCTATGTTTACTCCTATGCTGTCCTGGCAGATAAAATGGCTGAAAATGGGATTGCAAACAACACGGAGCCATTGTCTGAACATATGGGGGTGAATACAAAGGGAAATGGTTCAGTCACATCTCTCTTTGGACAGGACCTTGACATGTCCGCAAATATCCATTTTACAGATGAAGATGCAAAAAAAGTAGAAAGTCTGCCCGATCCCATTACCAGCGAATCTTACGTGGAAGTCGTTACGCTCCTGGACAAATACCGAAAGTCCGATAATAAAGAGGACTATAAGCAGTATAAAGAAAAACTGGAAGAAAAATCACAGGAGATCGATCAGATTAAAGAAACGATAAAATCAATTAATGAAGAAGTAACAAAGAAGCTGTATCCACTGGACAAAATATCCTTAAAAGACAGGGAAGAAGTGAAGCAAATACAAAATAAAATCGAAAGCCTCAGTGCCTATGACCGGACAAAGATCTTACAATATGAGGATATTGTACAGGCAAATGTAAGAATTAAGAATCAGATAACGGCTATAATTGTGGCAGCTTTCTTCGGAATTTGTGTGATTATACTGGTTGTGATTGTAGTAATTCGCATGAGCAGGAGGAAACGGCGAAAGAATGAGAAATTTATGAAAGACAATAACGATGATGACGACGATGATGAAGACGATGAAGAAGACTATGACGAAAACGAAGATAAGCCACGAAGGTGAAGAAGACTATGATAACAATTACGGACTGAAAGCATAACGGTTAAGCATTCCATAAAGGTTGAAAAATAGCAATTAGAAAGGAAGTCACAAAGGTTTTTAACCTTTTTTTGCAGTGACTGTATCACAGAAACTCTGTGATCGGAAATGGGTACACAAATGAAAAAAGATTTACTGATACTTGCCTTTGCGGCTATCATTATCATCGTTCTGTTTAAAGGTACAAAGTTCCAGTCTGTGGAAGATTATTACCTCACTCATGTGGACGATATCACAGAAGATTCCCAGACTGTTACATTAAGCATCCGTTGCGATACAATCCTGGATAACTGGGATCAGCTTAAACCGGAACTACAGGATGAAAAATACGTTCCGGCAGACAGTGTAATCTTAGCACCGACAAAATATGTACTGCGTCCGAAGGACACCGTTTTTGATATTTTAAACCGTGCTACGCGCCATGAAAAAATTCATATGGAATATCAGGGGGCACAGGATAACGTTTACGGAAGTGCCTACATTCAGGGGATAAATTTTCTGTATGAATATTCCTGCGGTCCCCTGAGCGGGTGGATGTACCGGGTAAACGGAGCATTTCCGGATTACGGTTGCAGCCGTTATAAACCAAAGGATAAGGATATAATCGAATTTGTTTATACCTGTGACCTTGGACGGGATATTGGAGGAAGCTTCGATACGCAAAATGACAGCAAAGCTACTGAGACAGAAGAATGAGTAAGCGAAGGAGAAAGACATGAGCGGTTTTGAAAAATACCATCCGATTGTATTATTTTTATATTATGTATGTGTTATTTTGTTTACCATGTTTACTGCGCATCCGGTGATTTTACTGTGTACGCTGTTTGGTTCAATTCTCTTTTTTTCCATGCTGCATCCCGCCCGTATTGTGGCGCGCAACCTGGTATTCTATTTTTTCCTGTTTCTTCTGCTGGCAATCACCAATCCCCTGTTTTCGCATAATGGAGAGACAATTTTATTTTTCATGAATGACAATCCGGTTACCCTGGAAGCGATTATGTATGGAGGCGCCATCGCCGTTATGATTGTGGGGGTAATGTTCTGGTGTAAATGTATAAACGTCATTATGACATCGGATAAGTTTTTGTATCTGTTTGGGAAAACGATTCCGAAATTGTCGCTGGTGCTGTCTATGGCGCTGCGCTTTATTCCCCTCTTTAAAGTACAGATCAAAAAAATTAACCAGGCACAGAAGGCAATGGGGCTGTATGCCAGGGACAGTAAGTTTGACAAGCTGGGTAGTTCTATGAGGGTATTTGACAGCCTGCTGTCCTGGTCTCTTGAAAATTCTATTGAAACTGCCGATGCAATGAAAGCGCGAGGATACGGGCTGCCAGGGAGAAAGAATTTTTCTCTTTTCCGGTTTCGGAAGGCAGATGTTATTTTAATTACAGCGATTGGGATTATGATGTTTTATATAGGCGGAAATTATTTTGCCGGTAAACTTGATTTTTACTACTACCCGGTTGTCTCCGGGATTGGAACGAAAGCCGGAGATATTTGGCGGTATGCTGTCGTTTTATTATTTATGATACTTCCCGGATTACTGGAATTGAAGGAGAAAATACAATGGAAATACTTAAGGTCGAGAATTTAAGTTTTACATACCCGGAACAGGAGGCAAGTGCACTGGATCATGTGAGCTTTTCGGTAGAAGAGGGAGAGTTTATTGTTCTGTGCGGGGAATCCGGCTGTGGTAAAACCACATTGCTTCGATTATTAAAAAGAGAGCTTGCACCCCATGGGGAGAAAGACGGAGAAGTGCGTTATCTGGGGGTAAGGCAGGAGGAATTAACAGACCGTGTTAGTGCCTGCGATATCGGATATGTTATGCAGAATCCGGAAAACCAGATCGTGATGGATAAAGTGTGGCATGAGCTTGCGTTTGGTCTGGAAAATATGGGGCTTGATAATCAGATTATTCGCAGAAGAGTGGGAGAAATGGCTTGTTTTTTTGGCATAGACGGCTGGTTTCGCAGAAATACTTCTGAGCTTTCCGGAGGGCAGAAGCAGTTGCTGAATCTGGCATCTATTATGGCAATGCAGCCCAGACTGCTGATTCTGGATGAGCCCACTTCCCAGCTGGATCCCATTGCATCATCTGATTTTATCGCTACCCTTGTAAAGCTGAACCGGGAGCTTGGAACCACGATTATATTGACGGAGCACCGCCTGGAAGATGTTTTCCCGGCTGCGGATAAAGTTGGGATTATGGAAAAGGGTAAGCTGCTGTTGTGGGAGAATCCCAGGGAAGCAGGAAAAAAATTAAAAGAAATTAAAGCAAACCATAAAATGATGCTTGGACTGCCCAGTGCAGTACGGATCTATAACGGGCTGGATGTGGATTGTGCCTGTCCGCTTACGGTAAGAGAGGGGCGCCAGTTTTTAAGTACGTGGTACAAGGAGGAACCAGAACTGGATCAGAAGAGCGAATCCATTCACAGGGATCATGAATTCACGCAGCAAGGGCTGAAGCAGGAAATAGTACTGTCCATGAAAGACGTCTGGTTTCGATATGAACGGGAGCTGCCGGATATCCTGGAGGGTGTCAGCCTGGAATTATATAAAGGGGAGATCGTTAGCATTTTGGGAAGCAATGGTTCCGGGAAAACCACACTGCTCAGTGTGATCTCTCATGTAAACCATGCATATAAAGGAAAAATCAAAATTTTTGGTAAGAAACAGAAAGCGTATAAAGGAAATGAATTGTACCGACAGATCCTGGCATCACTGCCTCAGAATCCCCAGACGGTATTTTTAAAGGAAAGTGTATGGGAAGATTATGAGGAAATGGGGAAAGTGATGGGTTATGATAAGGAAGAATTGAGTGGGATGATTGAGCAGACGGCCAAGATGCTAGAAATTGAACACATTCTTCCCAAGCACCCCTATGATTTAAGCGGCGGAGAACAGCAGAAAGCAGCCATCGGGAAAATGCTGTTGTTAAAACCTAAAATTTTGCTGCTGGATGAGCCTACCAAGGGAATTGACGCATCTTCGAAGAATCGGTTACTGGAAATTATGAGAGATTTAAAGAAAAATGGGATAACCATACTGATGGTAACTCATGATGTGGAATTTGCAGCAGAGGCATCGGACAGGTGCGGTATGTTTTTTGACAAAGAAGTAACCTTTATTGATCTTCCAAAGAATTTTTTCTGCAATAACAGTTTTTATACCACGGCAGCAAACCGGATTGCAAGGCATATGTACAGGGATGTGGTTACCTGTGAGGATGTTATCGCTATGTGCAGGACAACCGGGAGGAAGCAGGTATGAGTAAAAAGCGGATAACTATAAATGTCCTGCTGATACTGGCAGCTTTTGGGGTAATTGTTTTCGGTGTGCGTATGTTTCAGGACCGAAGGTATAATCTGATCTCAATACTGATTGCATTTCTTGCCTGCATACCGTTTTATATGGCATATGAAAAAAAGGAAGGCAGCATACGCCGAATGGTAGTCCTGGCAGTAATGGTGGCGATATCCGTTGTGGGAAGATTGATTTTTGCGGTGTTGCCCGGTTTTAAACCGGTAACAGCGATTGTGGTGATCGCTGCTATCTATATGGGTTCGGAATCCGGATTTTTAATAGGATCGCTGTCAGCTATTATTTCAAATATGTTTTATGGGCAGGGGCCCTGGACGCCTTTTCAGATGCTTGCCTGGGGAAGCCTGGGGCTGATTGCGGGGCTGCCGGTGATGCAGAAAATTTTGAAGAACAGAGGAATTTTGGCAGTATACGGGTTCCTGGCGGGATTTGGATATTCAGCCATTATGGACATATGGACGGTGCTTTCATTTGACGGAAGCTTCAGTCTGGCGAGATATCTGACGGTACAGGCTATCGCACTTCCGGTAAGCATCGAGTATGCCATATCCAATGTGGTTTTTCTGATGCTGGGAATCGGTCCAATCGGAAGAAAATTAAAGAGAATTAATATCAAACATGGAATATTTTAAAGGTCAGGAAGGAGAGGTATACATACATGAAGCATACAGAACAGTTAGTTCAGGAAATACAAAAGGTTATCGTAGGAAAAGAGGAAGTTATTCAAAAAGTGCTGATGGCAATTCTGGCAAAGGGACATATTTTACTGGAGGATATACCCGGAGTGGGCAAGACCACACTGGCACTTGCAATCAGCAAAACACTGGGACTGGATTACAAGAGAATCCAGTTTACCCCTGATGTTATTCCGTCCGATGTTGTAGGATATACGGTATATGATAAAAAAAGCGGTGAGTTTGTTTATAAGCCCGGAGCAGTTATGTGTAACCTGCTGCTGGCAGATGAGATCAACCGTACCTCCAGTAAGACCCAGGCTGCACTTCTGGAAGTTATGGAGGAAGGAAATGTTACTGTTGACGGAAATACCTATGAGGTACCAAAACCCTTTGTTGTAATCTCCACCCAGAACCCCTTTGGTTCCGCCGGTACACAGCTGCTTCCCCAGTCCCAGTTAGACCGTTTTATGGTAAAACTGGAAATGGGATATCCGGATTTTGAGAGTCAGGTCAATATCTTAAAGGACCGTCAGGAAATCCAGCCGCTGGATACAATCAAAGCAGTAATTAACAAGGCCGATTTGGAAGAGATGCAGATGGAAGTGTCCAGGGTTAAGGTAAAAGAAGAGATACTGCGTTATATAACAAGGCTTGCAGAAGCGACCAGAAGCCATGAATATATTCAGCTGGGCGTAAGTCCCCGTGGTGCCTACGCGGTCAATAATATGGCGAAAGCATCTGCCTATATAGCCGGACGTGGTTATGTGACCCCAGAAGATGTCATCGGTATTTTCCCCTCCGTCAGCAGCCATCGTGTGATACTCCATCCCAAGGCAAAGGTAACCGGAGTATCTGCCATGTCTATTATGGAAGAAATTACTAAGACCGTTTCTGTACCGGAAATCGCATAACCAGGAGGACTTTATGTTAAAGACAAGAATATGCTATGGAGTATGGCTGTTGGGGACGGTAATCCTGTACATCTATTCAGACTCATACTGGGCATTTTTTCTCCTGATTGCATCTGTGGCAATTATCCCTGTCTGCGGGGCGGCAATTCTGACTGTCCGTCACAAATTGTCATATTCCTTTCAGGCGGTGTCCATGGCAGGCAAGGGAAAGCAGGTACAAGGGGAACTCAGCATTCAGAATCAGAGTATTTTCCCTGTGCTGAAAGTGTGCTGCTACCTTCAGTTTTTTAATCAGCTGACCGGAGAGACTCAGACCCAGGAGATTTATTGCGCCATACCGGCAGGAAAAACGGAAAAGCTGAACTGGAATCTGAAAAGCAGATATTGCGGAAATGTACAGGTGACCATTGAAAAGGTAACTTTATATGACTGGCTTGGGATTTTTACTGCGCGGGAGAAGCCGGATCAACATGGACATATTGTAATATTACCCGACATATTTCCTGCAAATGTACAAATCAGCGACAGCCTGAGTGCGAATTGGGACAGCATTACTTATTCAGACAGCAAAAGAGGGGATGATCCAAGTGAAATATTTGGCCTGCGGGAATATCAGGCGGGAGACAGTCCGAAGAATATCCACTGGAAGGTATCCGGCAAGCTGGATGGGTTATATGTAAAGGAACTCAGCCTTCCTGTAGAAAATTCCATAATTCTGTTATATGAAACGGCATCTTTTGAAAAGAAGAAAGAAAAAGCCGCGCTTCGCGATGCAATGATGGAATCCTTTTTATCAGTATCCCAGTCTCTGATTCAGAATGGGCATCTTCATACTTTAGGGTGGTATGATCAGGAAAAGGGGCTCTACCGCCGACAGGATGTTACATCGGTGGATGAGTTAGCAGAGATGACAGCAGGATTTCTCGGAATTCAGAATAAAGAGCTGGGAGAGACCAGCCTCCATTATTATTTAGAGGACTGTATTGACAATCCCTATGCCCATGTGATCTATATAACAGCCTCAGATGGTGGAGAAGATCTGAAATGCTTAAGTGAGATTTGTTCTGTGGCTGTTTTGCAGTGCCGGATAAATAAGCAGGAAGTATCCGGGAATTTGGACCATTCGTTGGTAGTATTTACACCGGAGACAATGACAGAAGAATTATGCCAGTTGGTAATATAGGGGATACAATGATATGAAAAATGGAAATCGAAACACAGTTAAGAAAAAATCTCAGATTACAATTCAATTGGAAAATCGGAAAAATAGTGGCAGAGAGGGTTTGTTTCACTTGCTGGCAGGATTACTTCCGGCTTTTTTGCTTTATCTTGGCATCTCTTTGTCTTTTATTTATCTTCTTGATCTGCCGGTGCAGGTATACTATTCGGCAGCTTTTGGACTGCTGATCCTGATACTGCTGCAGTTACAGGGAAAGTACAGCCGTTATGTGAAGGCAGGTACGGCGCTTCTGGCTGCTGTTGGAATCCTGTTTCTCTTAATACGCCAGGAGTTGATGCTGTACGGCTTTCTGCTGACCATGAACCGGATTGGGCAGGTAGTCGGCAGAAACTTTGGAATTTTCCTGAAAGTTTATGATATTGGTATAGCTGAGGAATTACATGGAATATCCCTTTGCCTGTTCTGGATATGGAGCTGCCTGCTGTCTGCTTCAGTTGTAACCGTAATTATCCGGCTGCGCAGTATAGTACTCTTATGCATAAGTGTATTACCATTATTGCTGCTGGAATTATGTACTGGTGAAAACTATGGTATCATACCTGTGATAATGATGCTGGCTTCCGTAATGGTTCTATTGAGTTTTTTTGTACATGGCAGGAAAAACCGGAGGGCATTTGGCAATGGTAAATATTTGGCAATCCTGCAGGTATCCGGAATACTAACGGTTGCTTTTGCAGCGCTCCTGGGATTGATGGTCAGTACAGTATCTGTAAATAGCTACACGAAAGCAGGAATTGCAGAGGCGGTAAAAGAAGGAATAGCAAAAACAATTTCCAATATACGCTATGAAAAAGAGAAGACCAATTCTTTTACACAGGGACAATTTAAGGGACTGGGAAATTTGACATTGAAGGATACAACTGCACTGGAAGTGCTGATGGATAAGCCGGAATCCTTGTATTTGCGCGGGTTTGTTGGAAGTACTTACACCCAGAATGGCTGGAAAGAGTTAGAAAAATCCGTCTATTATGAAGCGAAGGACCTGTTTTACTGGCTTCACGAAACAAATTTTAATGGATTAAACCAGCTCTCCCTGGTGAATCAGCTGGAAAATGGGAAAACGGATGATGAGACTGTGGAGATTACGGTGCAGAATGTAAATGCAAACAGTAAATACATCTATACCCCCTATGAACTAAAGGCTGATCCCGGTAAGATAGATGGGAGTAAAAATCTGGGGGATGTTTCCTTAAAGTCACAAGGATTGTTTGGAAACCGCCTGTATCACTATACTGCAAACAGTAATCTGGTGAAACGGTATCCTACACTGGCATCAAAGTTTTATGAAATCAGGAATAGTGATACTGCAGCTGAATATGCGGGAAATGAAAGTTACTACAATGCCTTTATCTACCGGAATTACCTGGATATACCGGACCACCAGAAACAGATTCTGAAAAGCCTTCTGAAAATAGAAGAGGCATCAGGGAGTGCTCATTATCCCTATGAAGAAGCAAATGCTTTGATTATGGGATATCTGGACAAGAATATAGAATATTCGGAAGAAGTGGATACCTTTTCAGGAAATTATGATTTTATGCAATGGTTTCTTCAGAGCCAGAAAAAAGGATATTCCGCCCACTATGCAACAGCTGCAGTTCTGATGTACCGGTATCTGGGTATTCCTGCAAGATATGTGGAAGGTTATCTTGTGACACCGGAGGACGTAAAAGGTGTGGAGGCTTATGAACCAATCGAAATTACCGGAGAAAATGCCCATGCCTGGGTAGAAGTCTATCAGGACGGCATTGGCTGGGTACCTATGGAAGCAACACCACCTTATCTGGGCATTATGGAAAGACCGGAATTTTCACAGGCTCCTGCACTTACAGGAGACGGCGGTCAGTCAGATGACTCAGGCAAATCAGAAAAGATAAAAGATGAGGAAAAAGAATTAAAGAAAAAGAAGACAGGCAAAAAGGCAGAAGTACCCGTGAAAAAGATGTTAGTGACTGCCGCAGTAGCTCTGGCTGTCATTTTAATATTATCATTGCTGATCTATGTACTTTATCACAGAAGGAAACTTGCAAATCGTAAAAAGAGTTTCCGTGTAGCTGATAATAGGTTGGCGGTAAAGCATCTCTATGCTTATATTTTATTTTTGCTTCACTATGATAAGACCCCGAAAGCAAAGGGATCCCATTATGGTTATGTAGGAATTCTTTCAGAAAAATATTCTGAAGATTTTGGAGAAAAATTCAGGGAGATACTGGATGTGGTACAGGGAGCAGTTTATGGTGATCTGGATGTTTCAAAGGAGCAGAGGGAAATGGCAGAGCAGCTGAAAGATGAGACATTGCATCTTATTTTGAAAAAGAAAAATTTGTTTAAAAAGATTAAAATGTGGCTGATTGATTTTGTATACTAAAATTTGGAGGAGCTAATCACCCGGACTATTTAATCCCTTTCCAAAAAATATCCTTCAATAATCCGTTTCCTGATGTAAATTTGAGATTAATATGATAAAATAGTTTTGTAATTTAATTTTACATATACAGCATTTATGAAAAAGGGAAAGAGAGGGAAAGGATATGAAAAAAAGACATGGTATGATGTGGACATTGGCGATATTAATGTTTATGATGGTATTGCTGCCGATGAATGTTTTAGCAGAAAGCAAGGTGATTCCCAATGATGAAACAGGTATTCCGGACAAAGCCCTGTATCTGACTATTTTAAGGGAAATGGAGAAAAATGACGATGAAACATTTACAGAGAAGGAAGCTGCTGAAATAACTCAATTGGATACCTACTATATTAAAGATACAAAGCTGAAAATAAGGTCCTTAAAAGGGATAGAAAAACTGAAAAATTTAAGTGGAATAGATTTTTCGAATAACCAGATTACCAGTATTTCAGAATTAAAAACGCTGCGCGGCTTGAGAGATTTGGACGTATCACAAAATCAAATTACATCCCTTTCCGGTATTGAAAGGCTAGTGAAGATTGACTGTCTAGATGTAGCCATGAATAAGTTAAAAAGCCTTTCAGGAGTAGAGCACTTAAGAAAGTTAGCGATGTTTTATGCTGATGCTAATCAGCTGACAAGTATAAGACAGATCAAGCATTTGGTCAACTTAGAATATGTAAGTGTTATGGGAAATAAGCTCACCAGTGTAAATGAAATAAAAAATCTGCCGGGTTTACAATATTTTATGGCTGACGGGAATCGAATAACGAAACTGCCGAATCTTTCAAAGCATACAAATTTTGTTAATCTTGAATTGAAAAACAATCGTCTAAACAAAAAAGAACTGGATAAAAAGGCTCCAATTGCATTTAGAAATAATAACACCTGGTATCAAAACACACTCCGGCTTCAGAAGCTTGTAAAAACCATAAACATTATGAAGCCCTCATCTATTGATAAGATTACAAAGAAAACGAAAAAAATTGCAGGAAAAGCTAATAAAAATGCTACCATAGTGCTCCGGGATCCATCCAGAAAAAGAATCCAGACTGTAAAGTCTGACAGTAAGGGTTATTTCACCTTAAAAAATTTAGAGCTTAAAAAATGGGCAGGAAAGACTTTATCCCTAGAGTCGTTTGTTGTGGATAAAGATTTATCACGGCATCATACACTGAAAGTTGTAAAATTCACAGTTCGAAAATAATAGGTACATATTTTGTTTTCATTAAAAGTGATATATTTGTATCAATATAGTCTTGACAGCCTCGTTATAAAGTGATATATTTGTCATGTAAAGAGATAAATAAATCACTTTTAAGGAGGGATATTAATGAAACGAAATAAGAAGTTTTCGGTTTTAATTTTATTGATGCTTTTACAATTTGCTGCAGTATTTTATGCTTCTGTTTATAACGAAGGAAGGCTTGTAAAGCCAATGGATTTCAGTACCTACCAATTCCAGACGAATGATTTGCCAATGATTATCGCGACTGCCTGTTTTGTGATTTATATGTTTTATTTCATATTCAGTATGATAATTAGTTCTTTCAAAGTAAATAAAGTTAATAAGGAAAAAAACAAAACCAGAAGCCTGAATCCGAAATTCGGGTGGTTTGGATTTTTCGGGTTTTTCGGATTTTTTGGAATTATGACGTATATGGAACAGCGGACAGTATGGCCTTTTATGTTCTTTGTCTTTTTCGGTTTTTTTGGCTTTTTTTATGAGGCTAAGCTGAGCAATACACTCATTGACGAGCGTTTTAAGGAGGAGAAAACCAGGGCTGATTTGTCAGCTTTAAAAACAGGATTTTCCATACTCTTTCTTGTGACCTGGTTCATGGGGTTTGTAGGGGATAAATTAAGTACGGATGTGGTTGCAATTGCCTATATCGTTTCCTCTTCTCTTATCATTGCTCTGGTTATATTCCTCTCAAGTTACCTGCTTTATAAATACGACACAGAGGATATAGAGTAATATGGGAGCAGATTTTGTATGCAATTTAAAAAAATACAGGCAGTTAAAAGAAATGACGCAGGAAGAGCTGGCTAATGAGGTGGGAGTACGCCGGGAAACTATAATGCGGTTAGAAAAAGCTCAATATAACCCATCGTTAAAGCTGGCAATCGATATTTCCAGAGTGGTAGGAGCATCTATAGAGGATATATTTATATTTGATTAAGTTTAAAAGCGATATACAGATTATCGCTTAAACACAAGGTTTATCAGCAATAACTCAGGTTTTGCATTTGATTTACTACTATTTTACCACTTACAAAAGATGCATATGATAAATGTTACAAAACCGCAGATTATAATTCATTAATTAATGATTCATAATCTGCGGTTTTTATTTGATGTATTTAAGAATATCTATATCTAAAAAATCAATGTAAATAATTTACATTTTTGGTATTAATAACATATACAATAATATAGTAGCAAAAGTACAATACCAGAAAACATAAAGTGTAGACACCTAATGAATATAAACAAATATTATTCAATACGTTTGGAAGCAAAGTGTTTACCTTATGATTAATTAGTGGTGTAGCAACTAACAATATAACAAAAGCCATAAATGAAGGTATAGATAAATTTATTAATGTTTGTTTTCTTATTAATGATTTCAGTTGTTTTTTATCTTTTCCTAGATAAGTTAATAGCCTTACTTCCTCTTCCTTATGTTTATTTTCTATAATCTCTTTTAATGAAATAATAGAGAAAAATAAAACAATAAAAATTATACAGATGAAAATTTGTAATACTCCCATCCAATTTTGAATATCTTTATTTAAAAACAAATCTGTGTCTGTAAACATTAGTACACCGAATATGAATGCCATTGCTGAAAACAGCAAACAGCAACAAAAAACAGTATTTATGATAGTGTTACTCTTTGAAGCGGAAGTGATTTTACCAACTAAATAGAGATATTCTTTTTTATACAGCTTTTCATTGCATTCTTTTCTTTTTGAAATTAGCAGTTGAAATAACCAATTATAAAATGAAAATACGTTCAGTAATATTGGTAAAGAAATACTCGGTATTAAAAGAAATACAAAGTCTTCTGATGAAAACACTATTGCGCAAAGCATAAATACAAAACATATAAAACTACTCAAAAATATAAAATACCAAAACTGATAATTATATTTTACAGTTGAACTTTCATTACGCTTTTTCTCTTTCATTAGTTCACATATCTGTAAATCTTTTATACGATATATAATTAAACAAGTGGAAAACGATTCAATGATTATAAAATAAATGACTCCGTGAAATATGCTTTGAATGAATATAATTACTGACATATTTATATTGAGTAAAATCGCAGTCAAATAGCAAATTGGAAAACAAAGTAAACTACTAATGAAAAAACATATAAGACTGATTCCATTAAATTCTATCACGAACATTTTAATTAAATAATTTTTTTCCATTCCCATAAGTAAATAATTTGCAAATTCTTTAGACCGCTGCGTTAACATAAATTTATTGATATATCCCACAAGCACAATTGAAATCAGAATGATCAGTATGGGGAGAGATACTGTTTGAAAACCAAAATTAATATTACTAATCATCGAAATATAATTGCTGACAGACATAATTGTGAGTAGAATTACTAAAGTAAAAGTATACAATAGGTAGTCAATCATAGAGCGTTTTGCATTTCTGAGAGCTAATCTAAAG
Organism: Robinsoniella sp. RHS; assembly: GCF_001029355.1. NCBI lineage: Bacteria > Bacillati > Bacillota > Clostridia > Lachnospirales > Lachnospiraceae > Robinsoniella > Robinsoniella sp. RHS. The sequence goes on along the minus strand of NZ_JNGB01000005.1, from coordinate 1,044 downwards.
TACATGGTTAGCACCTCCCTCAATTTTAGCTATTGTATCTAATATACGAGTGAAAAAGCACTGCTTAGGTTCTTCTTTTCTTTGAATTTCCGTAAGAATCTTACCATCTTGCAAAAATAAAATTCTATCACAATAACTAGCAGATACTGTGTCATGAGTCACTAACAAAATAGTCGCATTATATTTTTGACGAAGCAAATATATGGTATCTAATAACTGCTTTGCAGAAATAGTATCTAAAGCTCCCGTAGGTTCATCTGCCAGAATTATACTAGGATTTACGGCAATAGCTCTTGCACAGGCACAACGCTGACGTTGACCTCCAGACACTTCATAAGGAAACTTTTGCAGCACGTCAAAAATATTCAAAGTGTCCGCTATGCTTTCAATTTTTTCTTTTATTTTCTCTTTAGGGAATGCTTTAATTGTTAGAGCCAATGCAATATTTTCATAAATTGTCAAAGTATCAAGAAGATTATAGTCTTGAAACACAAACCCAAGATTTTCACGCCGGAACTTTGCTAAATTTTTTTGGGAAATTGTTTTCAAGTCTTGCCCATTTATGATAATAGTTCCACTTGTTGGCGTGTCAACAGTAGCTGCCATATTAAGCAATGTTGTTTTCCCTGAACCTGATGCCCCCATGATTCCAACGATACTGCCTTTATGAATTTCAAAATTAACATTATTAATTGCACGAACTTCAGAATCGTTATTTGAGTATATTTTGTAAGCGATGAATAACATAGCGTATAGACTTTCCCAACGTTTACTAGTTTTCAATAAATTTAAACAGTCATGGCTGGATGATCTTCAACCGTTACTGTTTCAACATCTATTAATCTGGAACAATGCTCTTTTATGAAATCACTCCATGGCAGTAATTGTTCAATACCATCAGGCCCATTTTTGTAACCCGGCATGTACAACAGCAATGTATAGATATATTGGAACACGTTCAGATTGTTTGCTTTTGCAGTCTCTACGAGACTATATAGGATGGCACTTGCATTTGCACCAGCGACTGATGCATGGAACAGGGAA
>NZ_JNGB01000049.1:0-30899 GCF_001029355.1 Robinsoniella sp. RHS | reverse complement strand
TTGCATACAGCCTCTGGTGGAAAACGCAATCGTACATGGGCTGGAGCCAAAGAAAGGGAATGGAAAGTTATCCATCAATATTATTGAAACAAAACGGTATATGGAAATATCCATCAATGATAATGGCATTGGATTTGAAACCATTCCTGATATACGGCAGATTGCTTCCAAGAACGATGGATCCCATACCCATGTGGGGCTTAAAAATCTGGATAAACGCCTGGAGCTCTTATATGGGGAAGAGTCGAGATTACATATTCTGAGTACGCCAAATGTATGTACTTCCATATCTTTTCGCATTCCAATTCATACGGATATACCGGAATTATAATGCCAGGCTTTAACAGAAATTGCTTAGATTCAGAAATATTTTAACTGCCAGAACGCTGCATAGTTATATCTGACAGTAAAAAAGGAGATGAAGTTATGATATTTCAACTATTAATTGTGGATGATGAATCCACCATGAGAAAAGGCATTTCTAATTTTATGAACTGGGAATCCATAGGATGTGAAGTTGCAGGAACTGCCAGTGACGGAATAGAAGCCATAGATTTTATCAAAAAAAATCACGTGGATATTGTGATAACCGACATTCGAATGCCGGTCTCAGACGGGCTAGAGGTAGCAAAATATGTATACGAAAATATGCCTGATGTACAGGTCATCCTGTTGACTGGCTTTGCAGACTTTGAATATGCCCAAAGGGCAATCCATTACAATGTCTCTGCATTTATCCTGAAACCCACCAATAAAAAGGATCTATTTGAAGCAGTCCAGTCGGCACAGAAAAAAATGCTCACATCCAAAAAAAATAATTCTGCTGCAGAGGAAGATCTGACTTTTTTAAAGGAACAATTGCTTCAGGAACTGACCGTGTCTCTCCTGACTCCTTCACTGGAACAGAGAATTGATCAGTATGGAATATGTCTGGAACAATACTATATTGCAGCTTTTCAGATTACCCCTCCAAATCCTGATATCTCCTCCTTTAAAAAACTAATCTTATCTGAACGTGCCTATTGCTTCCGCTACAACCACCTGGTTATCGTTGTCTACTACCAGGCAAAGAGCGGCAATCAGGTTCCCGGATGGATTCTGGATAATTGTTCCGAAATAGCTGCCATCACCCATACCTTGGATTCCAGCCAGGCTGCCATTGGCATCAGCCGCAGTCATGATACTGCCGCAGAATTCAGTACTGCCGTATCGGAAGCGATCTACGCACTCTCTCTGGCATTCTATACAGAAAACAATATTGCACGTTTTACCCAGTCGGCAAGTCCTGATGATTACGACATTAACGCTGAGAATTCTATGGATCTGCTCCAGCTGGAAAACACCCTGAATCAGTTTAGCTTTGATGAATCCCGCAACATTATTCACAACCTTTTTACAAAGTTCAAGCGAAACCTGGTGAAATCCAGAGATGCCAAGAATATCTGCTCCCAGATTTATTACATCTGTTCCAGAGTATCCCTAAAAAGGGGCATTACGCCCTGCGGAGCGGAATACCTGACGGGAATATATAATTCCAACGATATTTTTACCCTGGAAACTTCCATGCAGGAAATGCTGGATACTACCATAAGCCACTTAACAGGAAGCGGAACTTCTCAGAATAAGATTGTGGAAGATACCATCAAGTACATCCACAGCCATTTATCAGAATCCCTGTCTTTAGAAACGATAGCGGAAAACTTACATATATCTCCTTCCCATTTAAGCAGAACATTTCGAAAGTCATACAGTGAACCGCTTACGGAATATATCAACAAAACAAGAATTGAAAAGGCAAAAGAATACCTGATCAATCCGGGTACCCTCTCATATGAGGTTGCCGGACTGGTAGGCTATAATGATCCCACCTATTTTTCATCTATCTTCAAAAAATATACCGGGACAAGCCCCACAGAATTTAAACATCAGTACCGTTATAAACGAAACTGATGTTGATTTACCCCGGAAACGGCAGGCACAGCAAGCTGTACAGACTATTTCCGGGGCAGTTTACCTATCCCGGTTCAGCTGTCGCCGGGATTTTCCATCTCAATCTTTGACTTCACATTTTTAGCCCCGTTAATCTCCAGCACAACCTGGATCTTTCCCGCCTGATACTCTGTAAGCGGATATACAAGGGGCTCCTTTAAATTACTCACATCAATTATTTCTTCTTTCTCATCCTGGATAATATGCATGAGCAGCTGACCCTCTTCACAGCTGATCTGGGCGTGCAGCACCGCCTGATTGTCATCAATCCGGAATTTTGCACTTTTGCGGAATCCCTCCGATGCATATTTAAAGCTTAAGTTCCAGTCATCACCCCATTTATTTTCAATGGATGCCATGATAATTCCAGTATTCCAGGTGTTTTTATCCAGGAAATCATCTGTGGTGAATGCAAGGACGACAAAGGAAATAAAACATCCAATCATCAGGATTCCTGACAGAATAGCCGCTATAATAAATCCAAATCCTTTACTTGATTTCTGCACTGCCATTTCCTCCTGACGTCCCGGGTTCTCTTCCCCGCAGTTTTCACAATATCTGGCTGACGCCTTGATCCGATATCCGCAATACCTGCACAAAACCCTGTTTTCCCCTCTTGTAATCATGTAGATAATTATTCCTAATATGGGAGTTGCAATGAACACGATGATCATCCAAAGCACTCCATTCTCTCCTCTTTTTGCACAATCCCGGTAGATCCAGATACAGATGCACACATAGACCAGAAGTGCACATAGAAGCCCTATAATCAGAAGGCCTGCTGCAAGTAAACTAATGCCTCCTATCCCTTCTTTCATTCCCCATGCTGCCGCCCGTATCACAATTGCTGCAAATAAAACCACAATCCCAATGATCATATACTTTTTCTTTTTATCAGAAGTCATGCCTTGTTCCCTCCTTTTTCAAATACCAGAACCATCTTTTCTTTTAAATCAGAAAACCACATACCTGCAGCTGTAAGCGCCACTCCTGCTATTGCCATGTAGATGCAGATACTCATAACCAGCTTTGCCAGTAACACGCTTGGAATCAGATAGTACCCCAGAAAAGCCAGAATGCCAAATAGCAGTCCATTTAATAACATGGGAAGATACCACAGTGATATGGTTCTGGCACCGGAAGACTCTTTTAGATATGCTTCTTTTTCCCTGATCTGCCTCATCAGGATTTTATTGAGATTCTCTTCCGGTGTTTCATAAGAAGCCATGGCATTTTTAATCCCTTGTCCCAAAGGGTCATCTAACTGCGGCTCTTGATTATCCCGGATTTCATATTCCTGGCTATTATCCTGGCTACGATTATCCTGGCTATTATTATCCTTCATATTCATATCCCTGTTCCTCCAATCTTTTCTTAATGATACTGCGGGCTTTATGCAGCCTGCTCTTTATAGTACCGACGGGTTTTTTCATAATCTTACTGATCTCCTCCAGTGAAACATCACAGGTATAATAGAGAATAACCGGTATCCGGAATTTCTCCGGCAGCTCCTCCATGATCCTTCTCAGCACTCCATCTCTGATTCGTGCCAGTACTTCACTTTCCAGATCAACCTGGCCAGCCGCCAGATTTTCATTGTCATCATCAAGGGAAACACTTGGTGCAATCCGGCTGTGCCTTGCCATTTTACGGACCTCATTCATCCACAGTCCATTTGTAACAGAAAACAAAAATGCTTTCGGATTTCCATCCCGGTTCAATTCCATGGAAAGTTCCAGAACCTTTAAAAAAGTCTTTTGATATAAATCCTCCGCATCTGACCTGTTTGTGCATAGTCTGGAACAAAACCGGTATATATCCGTTCCATATTGTTCAATTAAAACCTCTACCTGATCTGCAAGCACATCCACACCTCCTTTTTACCCTGCTATTATATAATCGTCACAACTCTTTTAGAGGTTCATTTATTTTCATAAATATTTTCATAAATTCAGCCCCGGATATCCTGCTGTTCCAAAACTCCCTTGGAACAGCGGAAAAACCGGGGCTTTCATCTGCAATAACATAACTGCTGCTTTGTCTCTGTATTATCTGTATTATCTGTATCATCTGTATTATCTTTATTCTCTGTATTCTCTGTATCTTCCTGTCAGCTTCAGCTGCTCTGGTTCGGGATATAAGTTCGTATCCTGCCCACGAATTCCGAAAAATTCTGTGTCTGCAGCACGACTCTTCCAGGTCCTGTGAGCCTTGTAATAAACAGGCCTTCCCCACCCAGGAAAATATTCATACCCCCGCGCATCATTTCCACCTCATACCGCACTGTGTTCTCAAATGCCACTAAATTGCCGGTATCAACCTTAAGAACTTCGCCTGGTGCCAGCACCTTTTCCACCTTATTACCGTCCACTTCTAAAAATGCCATGCCATTTCCGGACATTTCCTGCAGGATAAATCCTTCGCCGCCAAAGAAACCGGCTGACATTTTTTTCGTAAAGACAGCTTTGACATCCACCACGTTCTGTGCGCACAAAAATGCACCCTTTTGGCAGATCAGGCTTCCATATGTACTTAAATCCACAGGCAGGATTTCTCCCGGAACCGTAGCCGAGAACCCTATGGTGACGCCATCCTGCATGGCAGAATAAGTGGTCATAAAAAAGGACTCCCCGGAAAACATCCGTCCCAATCCTTTCATAATCCCTCCACGGGCATTTGTAGACATCTCAATTCCTTCGCTCATCCAGGACATGCCGCCTGACTGGGTATAAATTGCTTCTCCCTGTCTGAGGCGCATTTCAACTGCCGGCATAACCTCTCCTATCAATCTGTATTCCATACCTTTGACCTCCTTATATAATATAAAATTGCAGTTATCTTCTCTATCTTCTCTTTCCCAACCAGTTTACCATGTCCGGAAATAAATTTCCATAAAAATAAGAGCTCCTCCCCAGATTCATTCGGGGGAGCAGCTCTCACTTATCTTCTACTCAGAGCGTGTTATCAAACTGTTTTTTGACAGCTTTACGCCACACTTTATGGAATATTAACAGCTTTTTTTATCCACTGCTGCCTGGAAGCATGCGGTCAGCTCCGCATTATCCGGCAGAATACTCTCGTATTTCACTTCGCCGTCCACGCAGATCGTCGGTACATTCTTAGCACCTAATTTCATCATACAGGCAACGCCCTCTTTTTCTTTGATCTTATGCTCGATAATCTTTACTTTATCACCAAGTGGTGCAGCTGCAGTATAAACTGCTTCCATATTGTACTGACATGCAGCACAGGATTCGGAATCCAGAGTAATACAGTCTATAATAACCTGTTTTTCACTTGCATAATCCGGTAATTCATAGTCTATGCCAGCCATAACGTCTTCGCCTTCAAAAATCTCTTCAATATTGCCGTGCACAGTGCTGGTAACAGCCTGAACGTTGGCAACCGGGGTTGCATAAGGCATATCACAGCCAGGAGCCAGAATGTATCCTTTTTTGCCACCGATATTCATACAGTTTGTAGCATCCCGCACGTTGTCATAAGGAGTACCAAACAGCATGGTCAGCGTCAGCTTGATATTTCCTCCAACTGATACATTGTATGGTTTACAGGTTTCCACTACGTACTCCAACGGAATATTCTCGTCAATGGAGATGTTGTCGCAATGGGTCTGGCACATCGCTTCAATATTACGTTTTGCATTTCCGCATACGAAGAAGGAGCCTAATTTTCCTCTTTCACGGATATAATCAAATACAGGAGTTACATAAGGCGTTACAAATTCTTCGAAGTTATCCGGAGAAATCTGGGATGTCATAGGATCTACGATTGCCACGATATCCACACCTGCATCAATATACATTTTAGCAGTATTGATTGCTACCTTCTGGCAGAATTCCATCAATTCTTCCACTTCTTCCGGTTCATCTAACATATCATAAAAGATGTCGGTTCCTTTTAAATGAAGTGCCAGGGTAAACGGACCTGTGATTAATCCGTAAACTGCACATTTATCACCAATTGCTTCCACAATACGTCTTGTGGCATCCATCGCTATAGGGAAACGTCCGTCTTCCTCTGTAGGAATCTTCAAATCTTCCAAGGTCTTACCCTGCTCTAAGATATGGCTGGATACTGCCGGCGGGTTATCTTTTGCATAAGTCAGGTTACATCCCATTGCTTCTGCCTCCAGCTGAAGGTCAAATAACGCGGGAATTCCGTCCGGCTGATACAATTCTACTGCTTTTAATACACCATTTACGATATGGTCTGCGCTTTTAAAAAACTCCTCACAATTTACATCTATCAGACTTGCTGCATGGCATCCTACAAAAGGAACCCAGGGTATACGGTCAACTTCTTCGCACTTCATCGCACGAAATACTAATTCTCTTGAATTCATTCTATTAATTCTCCTTTTTGTAATTTATTGTCTACTGCTCCATTATACCGTCTGTCAGAATGTATTTAAAAATACCTTCTGACAGTTGTGCGCTTCATACGCTCTGATGCCGCCTGCGGATTAACGGCATCAACCATACACTCATTATATCAGCATGTCAAAATATTTTTTGAAATAATCATAGTAATTTGGTAATTATTTTAGTAAAAACACTCCATCAGTTCTTCTTTTGTAATATTGCCAAAATACTTTACAAGAGGTGTGTGGTCCAAAATTCCTTCCACCGCCTCCCGTCTGTATTCCAAACCCCTTAGCTGATCTTCAAGATCAGAGGCCGGACAGAGTGCAAGGAAATCACCGCTGATTTTACATTCGGTAATCCTGCCCTTCTTTATCAGCATCTCCACCGTCACTTTTCCATTTGTAAACCGCTTTTCTTTTCTGTGGTTAAACATAGGGGACCTGCCGTAATTCCAATCCCTGGAGACATATTTATGAAGTGCCAGTTCTTCCGCAGCGGCAATGATCTCCGGTGTAATTGTTACCCTTGTGATCCCTCCTGCTTCCTTTTCAAAATATGTGCGCAGGTAATCCCGAAATTCCAGTACACTCATCCTTGGATCATTCAGGTAGTCCCTTATATTTCCAATCCTGCTTCTCACCGACTTCACACCTTTTGAAGATAACTTGTCCTGACTGACCTTTAAGAGTTCCCCTGCCATGGCAAGATCTGCATCAAATAAAAGCGTACCATGATGAAGTATCCGGTTTCGATGCTGAGCCTGGGCATTGCCGGATATCTTTTTCCCATCTGCGGTAATATCGTTTCTGCCGCTTTTCACAGCCGGAATTCCCAATGCCTGTAGTGCATGAATGACTGGGTTCAGAAATCTCTCATAGGATATATCCACTTCCTCATTCGCAGTGGTAATGAATGAAAAGTTCAGATTCCCCAGATCGTGGAAGACGGCTCCGCCTCCGGTATTTCTGCGCACTACTTTTGTGCCGTGCTTCTCTACTGCTTCTTCATTTATTTCTTCCAGAGTATTCTGATGCTTGCCAATGATGATACTGTTTTCATTCTGCCATAACATCAGAATGTCAGCATCCGGATCCCCTGCTAAGTTTTGATAAAACAAATACTCTTCCAACGCCAGATTTTTATAGGGGTCCGTAAATGGACTTTCCACATACAACATCCCATTTCCTAACTGCCTGGTATCATTATTCATATATCTCACACGCTTCCATACAGGTTAATTTCCAGGTATCTTCCAGTCTCTCTTCAAATTCCTCCGGTCCATTGCCGATGACTACCAGTTTTGTATGCGTGATCACATCCCTTTTACCGGCTTTAAAAGGTTTTATGTCCAGATAATCCCCTACGGAATCTACCTGGATCCATCCCTCCTGCGTATCTGCAATTCCTTTTATCCGCAATGCCAGGGGCTGCATTTTCTTCACGAACTGCTCTAAAGCTGTCTTATTTACTTGTGTCCCGCATTCCAGGGAGTAAGTAGCCGGCCGGTTCCATGGCTGATTACTGGTCTCACCCACATATCCGTTATCAATCAGTTTTTCATCCAGTAACCCCAGCGGGACCTGTGCAAACATCGTTTCATACAAGTATGCTTCCGGATTTAATTCATGGATTTTTTCTTTTATTTTTTCAATGGTCACCTGGTTCACCAGGTCCACTTTATTAATCACAATAAAATTACTGGTTGCAATCTGGTTCTGCACCGGTGCCAATACCTGCACATGCCTAAGAAACGTAACACTGTCCGTAATGCACACTGCTCCACGGTACTGATAGGGGCGGAATTTAGAATCTTCATTGGAACGGCTCACCATACTTTCCATCTCCTGCAACAGTAAATGCATATTAGAAGGATCCGCCATTCCTGAATTCTCAATGAGCAGGATATCAATTTCTTCCTTAGAAAACCCAATGAGCGTCTTTACAAATCCCCCTTTTAAGCAGGCACAGAAAATAGAGCCGTTGTTGATCTCTACTAATTGAATGCCCTCTTTTTCTACCAGCATGCCATCAATTCCAAGGCTGCCAAATTCATTAATAATGACTCCAATCTTCTTATCCGGCAATGCCTGCAGGAGTTTCTGCAAAAAGGTTGTCTTGCCCGCCCCCAGAAATCCTGATATCAGATATAAATCAATCTCTTTTTTCATTCCTGCTCCTTTCCATCCTCGATGTAACCCAGTATCTCCTGGTATGCAAACTCTTCTTCATCTTCGATACAAATCTCACACAGGATACCGCTGCAGGGTGCCGTAAATTCCAACGCCTTTTTTTCTACTTCTCCCTCGCATACAGTCTCCCCTTCTTCAACTGCTTCCCCTACCTCTTTCAGCCAGGTCAGCGTACCCGTTTTAAAAGTCAGGTTCACCGGGCGGTCCTGACACGGACATGGGTGCACCGGATCCTTTTTTGGCATTGCCTTTTTCGGTACGGTTATTTCAATTCTTGACATAATATCCTCCTGGAACGTGTATTAAAATTGATTGATAACAACTGCGCCACACTTTGTTAGAGATAAGTACCAAATGAAGAGCACACAGCGGGCTATGTAACCTGAATTTGGTGCTAATATACCGCGAAGCGGGGTGTGCAGATTGCTGGAATGCCTACTCAAAATATGGACAGGCTTTTCCCTTACACTCTTTATTGTTTTTATAGTATTTGCAGGTAACCTTTTCCGGCTTTTCAAGTTCAATCCCAAGGTACTCCCGGATACTTTCCGCCGCACTTTCTAAAGCAAGGTAAGTATTCCGCTTGCAGCATCTGGGTCCGTCCACACCGGAGATAGCAAGAAGAGCCTTGCCTACTCCATGGTTGGTCCATGCCCAGGTTCCCTTAGACAGTGGTGTTGTCTGGGTATAAATGCTCAGGAAGATTCCCACTCCCACTGCAGCACCGCAGGAGCCATAGAGTCCGCAAAACCCGCCAAGTACATTTTTAGCTCTGGACAGCGCTTCCCTTAAATCCTCTTTAAGAATCTCTGTCTCATCCCCTTCTTCCTTATGGCAGGCGGTTAAAAGCACCCCTGGCATGAGATAGTGGTGGGGCGGGCAGTGCATGGGAAGTCCATCAAGATCCATCAGTTCTTCCGCCAGCTCCCAGATTGTCTTGTTTTCATCTGATTCATAATATGTAATTAGTTTCTCAGTCATCTTATCATAATAAATATCTAATTCACTGTAATTTCCCATATACTTTACCCTTTGCATATAGCACGCATCCTGCTATCCTGCCCTTTCTGTATTTATTATAAACTCACTGTCCGGATTAAAAAAGTAAAAAACCTGGATTATTGGGAAATTTTTTAGATTCATAGAAATTTTACTAAAAATCCAAAATTATGAAAATATCCCTGCTGCCGGAAACGCTATAATATATGTAGAAACAGCAGATTCCGTTTAGGATCAGGTTCATACATCCTGACAAACTTAACCCTGCTTACTGATACAGGAATGAATTTTAAACACGCTCATGAATGGAGGAGATTATCATGATTGGAATTGGCATTGACACAGGGGGCACTTATACAGATGCTGTCATCTATGATTTGGAGAACAAACAGATATTAGAAAGCGCAAAATCCCTGACGACAAAAAGCCGCCTGGAAACAGGCATTACAAATGTACTGGAAAAGTTATCACAGACAGCTCTTCAGTCTGCATCGTTTATGGCACTGTCTACAACCCTTGCCACAAATGCCTGCGTGGAAGGCAAAGGCGGACGGGCTAAGCTGGTATTTATCGGGGTGAATCCCGGAACGGTAGATGAGACTTATCTCTCTTACGGGCTGCCTCCCTCCCGGGAAATATATTTTATGGATGGTGATCCGGCTGATGCACTGCGCCCTGAGATAAAGCCGGACTGGATCAAATTCCGCCAGGATGTCCGCACCTGTTTTACCGATTGTGACAGCATAGCCGTGGTACAGATTCATCCCAAAGACAACGGTGCTGCTTATGAAAAAACGGCTCTTCAGATTATTACGGAGGAACTGGATGTCCCATGTATTACAGGTTACGAACTGTTCCATGACCTTAACGTCCTGCGCCGGGGTGCCAGTGCCCTTTTAAACGCCCGCCTGATGCCGGTAATGAAGGAATTTTTCAAGGCAATCAAAGTTTCACTTGAAAACCTGGGACTGTCTCTTCCAATCGTAATTGTTAGAAGCGACGGTTCCCTCATGTCCCAGGGATTTGCCTCCACAAGGCCGGTGGAAACGCTGTTATGCGGTCCGGCTGCCAGCGTAATGGGCGGCGTGGAACTCGCAGATGAAGAAAATGCCCTGATCGTGGATATGGGCGGTACGACTTCTGATATCGCCATTGTGAAAAACCATACCCCCGTTACCGTCCGGGAAGGAATCCAGATCGGGATCTATAAAACCTTTGTGAAGGGCCTGTATGTAGATACTTTCGGTCTGGGCGGCGACAGTGCCATCCGCTATGAAAACGGCAGGCTCTATCTGGATACGGAACGGGTTATCCCCCTTTGTACCCTTTCTTCCCAGTTCCCCGGCGTGCTGGCACAGCTGGAAGAATTAAATCAGACGGGCAAGCCCCACAGCCATTTCCTCCACGAGTTCTTTGTATTAATGAAAGAACCCAGGAACAAAAGCAGCTACACACAGGTAGAACTGGACTTTTGCTCTGCTCTGTCAGATGGTCCCCTGATTTTTACAAAAGCGGCCGCAGCCATTCATAAGGATACTTATAACTTCAGTATGAAACGGCTGGAACAGGAAGGAATTGTCATGCGTTCCGGTCTTACGCCAACTGATATTATGCATATCCGAAAGGACTACACGCCCTTTGACCGGAAGGCTTCCGTGCTGGGCGCAGAGTTCATAGCCCGCTCCGTGGAGATTACAGCGGACCGTCTGACCGATAAAGTCTACCATCTGGTAAAAAAGAAACTTTACTGCAACCTTGTACGCATCCTGCTAAGCGACCATAATTCCACAAAGCATAAACACCTGAACCCGGATATGCTGAACAGCCTGATTGAAGAAAGCTACGAAGATGCCGTAACCCATGAAACGTCCAGTTTCTTTTCCACACAGTTTCAGACCCATGCTACGCTGATTGGCGTTGGTGCCCCGATCCACATCTTCTTAGAGGACGTGGCAAAACTGCTGGGCACAAAAGCCGTCATTCCCAGAAATGCAGCCGTAGCAAATGCACTGGGTGCCGTGGTAGGTAATGTATCTGCATCTTACGATGTAGAGATCAAACCACTTTACGACTCATCCGATTTGACCGGTTACCAGGTCTTCACGCGAAGCGGATGCCTGAGCTTTAAAGATTACGATGCCGCCAGGGAAACAGCCATTGAAGAAGCACTGGATGGCGCCAGGTCAGAAGCTTACCAGAGAGGGGCTGTAGGAGAAATCACAACATCTTACGAAAGCAGCATTTCTGAGGCTGCAATTGGGGAAAACAACTTATTCCTGGGTGAAATGATTGTGGGCCATGCCATAGGCAGAATTATTTCCCTATAACCTTTCAATGATTGTATTTAGTAATTTTTTTCGATAATCCAAAGTTATACCCTTTATAGTATATTATCATTTCAGTATGAATTCCATATTTTTTACAAATTTTCTATGTTTTTTTCTAAAATTTTGTTTTGAAATATTCTATACTTTGCTCATGAAAATGAAACGGCGAGTACTGTTACCAGCGTAATCACAGCTGGATAGAGCACCTGAACCGGAACAAATAGAAAGCGGGGTATTTATTATGAATTCTATGGAACGTGTAGTCACTGCATTGCAGCACAAAGAACCAGACCGGGTACCGGTTTATCCCATCATCAGCGGAGCTTCCAGAAGGCTGATCGGTGCATCTTATAAGGACTGGTCCAACGATGCTGATATCTGTGCGGAAGCATTGTTAAAAGCAAAGGAAGAATTTGACCTGGATTGTATCGTAACACTCATTGACCTCTCCATTGAATGTGATGCATGGGGACAGGAACTGGTCTATCCGGAGGACGAAGCGGCACATCCTAATTACAACAACTGTGTCGTTCAGGAAATCGAGGACTATGCCAAGATAAAAAAAGTGGATTACCGTACATCAAAACGTATGATGATGCACATTGATACCTGTAAGAAACTGGTAGAAGCTGCTAACGGCGAATACCCGGTGGTCGCTTTTGTCTTCGGTCCACTGGGAACGCTTTCCATGCTCCGTAACCAGCAGGATATGTATATGGATCTCTATGACGATCCGGATGCCGTACATGATGCTGCGAGGGAAGTAAACGAAACCCTGAAGGATTACTGCAACGCACTCATGGACACCGGAGTCAACGGTATTATGTTCGACACGCTGTTCTCATCCGGGGCAATTATGAGTAAAACCATGTGGATGGAAATGGAAGGGGATCTTGTAAAAGAACTGGCTGATGTGGTTCATGCCAGAGAATGTCTGGTAATGATTCACAACTGCGGACAGAAAATATATTTTGACGCTCAGATAGAAACAATGAATCCCACGGCAATCTCCTTTCTTTATCCGCCGGATGACTGTGCAGATTTTCAGGAATGCAAAGCTAAATACGGTGATAAGGTTACCCTGATCGGCTGCGTTACTCCTGCAAGTGCGGTTATCGGAACCGACGAGGAGTGGGATCTGGAATGTAAAAACAACATTGATGCCATGGCAAAAGGCGGCGGCTTTATGTTGGCCACCGGCTGTGAATACCCCGCAAATGCCTCATTTGACCGGGCAAGGCGCATGGTAGATATTGCAAAAACTTATGGCCGTTATTGATCTGATCACCGGATTTTTAGGCGCGGGTAAAACTACATTTATTAAATACTATGCCGATTACCTGATCCGCATCGGGGAATCTGTGACAATTATAGAAAACGAATTTGGTGCTGCCGGGGTAGATACCGCTTTTCTCCAGGGCCGGGGTTTAAAAATCAATCAGCTTACAGGTGGCTGTATCTGCTGTTCCCAGAAAGTCAATTTTCATGATATGCTACTGGAACTGTCCCATCAAGGCTGCTCCCATATTATTGTGGAACCCTCTGGCATATATAATATGGACGAATTTTTTGATATTGTGAACAGCCCTGCCGTCCGGTCCTGCTGCAAAGTGGGAAGCATTCTGACCATTGCTGATCCGCATCCTCTGACTGACCTGTCGGAGGAAGCAATGTATATTATGTATTCCCAGCTGTTGAATACCGGAAAGGTAATTTTAAGTAAAACGGGGAATGTAACTCCCGAAGAGATCTTATCTTCTATTGCAGATTTAAATGATCTCATGAAGCATTACAAAAGTGACCGGATATTTGGAACGGACGTCTGTATCAAAAACTGGTCTGATTTTACGGATGATGATTTTGAAAGTTTTCGAAACGTCGGCTGTCAGGCTCACTGGCACGAAGAGAAACGCTTTGACCACAGCCGCCTCTATTCCAGCACTACCCTTGCCGATTTCTGTCAGAATGAGGCAGACCTCCTTCATGCATTGAAACAGATTATAAGTGGGCGCTGTGGCTATATACTCCGCATAAAAGGCTATATTCCCACTCTGGACGGCAATTGTTACGAAGTGAATTGTTCCGCAAACGAATTACTCGTCACTTCCTGCCGTCCCCGCGATGCATTGCTGAATATAATTGGAAAAGACATCAACCGTAAAAAAATAAAGGAATATTTTGTCGGAACGCCAAAAGTATCATCTTGACTTTTTCTAAAATAAGTTCTATACTAATTGCGCACGCAAATGGTTATTTGCGCGCGCAATTTTTATCATATAACCTATTCGGTTTAAACACTTAATCTCACATCCCGCTAATTCCAGCCTTTTATATGGTATCCAACGGTAAAAGTCCGGGAATACTATGGAGAAATTGTGTTAATCACAGCTATTCAGAGATATTATGATAAAACAAAAGAAAAAGGAGGAACCAAAATGAAGCCAGTTTCACAAGAAGCAAATAATCCCCTGGGATATCGTAAAGTATCCAGGCTCTTGACCGGATATGCCATTCCCTGTATCATTTCCATGCTGGTTACCGCACTTTATAACATAGTGGATCAGATATTTATCGGGCAGGGTGTGGGCGTTTTAGGAAACGCCGCAACAAACATTGCTTTTCCATTGTCCACTACCTGCACTGCAATTGCTCTGCTGCTAGGTATCGGCGGCGCCTCCAATTTTTCACTGGAACTGGGTGCCGGCAGGAAGGATGATGCGGCAAAGTCCGCTGGAAATGCAATCACCATGATGGCAGTATGTGGAATCGTACTATTTGTGATTGTAACAATCTTCCTGACTCCCATGCTGAAATTCTTTGGTGCCACGGATGATGTTCTTCCTTATGCCCAGACCTATACCCGGATTACCTCCATTGGATTTCCATTTCTGATTATCAACACTGCAATCAGTAAACTGATCCTGGCGGACGGCAGTCCTAAATATTCCATGACCTCCATGCTGGTTGGCGCCGTTATCAATACCATCCTGGATCCTATCTTTATCTTTGTATTCGATATGGGTATGGCTGGCGCAGCTCTTGCAACCATAATCGGACAGATCATTTCCTTTTGCATCAGCGTAAAATATGCATTCCATTTTCATCATATTACACTGACACGCAAAAGCTTTCAGCTAAAGTATAAATACTGCAGAAATATTTTTGCCCTTGGAGCCAGCGCCTGTTTTAATCAAAATGCCATGACCGTAACTCAGATTGTCATGAACAACGTGCTCTCCTATTATGGTGCAAGATCTATATATGGAAGCGAAATTCCCCTTGCCTGCGCAGGTATTATCATAAAAGTAAATATGATTTTTATGGCGCTTGTCATCGGTATCTCTCAGGGAACCCAGCCCATTGTAGGATTCAACTACGGAGCAAAAGAATACGGACGCGTCAAAGAGACTTATAAACTGGCAGTTTTCAGTGCAACGCTAATTTCTATTCTGGCATTCCTCTGCTTTCAGTTTTTCCCACGGCAGATTATTTCCATCTTTGGAAACGGAAGCGAGACCTATTTTAAATTCGCGGAACGGTATTTCAGAATCTTTTTGTTTTTGACTTTTATAAATGGCATACAGCCGGTTACTTCCAATTTCTTTACCTCCATTGGGAAATCCGTACTGGGTGTATTCATGTCCCTTACCAGACAGATTATTTTCCTGCTTCCGCTTTTTGTCATTTTTCCTATCTTCCTGGGAATCGACGGCGTAATGTATGCCGGCCCCATAGCAGATGCGGCTGCAGCGGTTGTCTGCATTTACTTCCTGATCCGGGAAATGCGTGAACTTACACGGCTTCAGAAAGGATTGGAAGAAGCAACACCAATTGCTTAAAATGAATGATTAATGAGGCACTCATTTATCTGCAGTGCCATATTATTATAAGCCCCCGAAGTATCCGATTTATCCAATACTCCGGGGGCTTATATAATCTCCTGATTCATCTTCTCAGGCATTTTCTTGATTTAAAAAAATATATTACTGAAATAAGTCACTGTATTTGCGCCGTTTATGTAATGGATCCCTGCCGCAGAGGCTTCTTTATTCACATAGATTCCAAAGCTTTCCACTGAGGGAAACATCTGATCCGGGAATCGGCACGGTGCATCCGGGTAGGTACAGGATTTGCAATTCTGGCACCCTTCCGATGACAGCATCAGGATATCATCCCTGTCTTCCAGGAAGATTTCCCTTACCTTTTTACTCACCTCTTCATGCCTTTTTTTCGCATCCATCATCCCATCCCAGTCAAAGGAATCTTCCAGATTTGAAACCGTAGAAAAAACTACCACGTTTTTGTATTTCATAGCCCGTTCCCTGCATTCCTCCACTGTTCCCACCCCCGGAGGACATGCCCAGGTCTTCCCATACTGCCCGCACTGGTTGACTGCGCACATTTCTCTCACTTCATCCGAAAATACAATCTTCTCCACAGGTACCACCGCTGCCTCGTGTACCCCCGCTTCCTTGCATTTGCTTAATACTTCTTCCAGATCTCTCATGTAAAATCCCCCATTGTCATCGTCTGTTTTACAGACTCATTATCCGGGAAAACAGCTATTTGTGTTTCCCTCTTTGTTATTCTTATTGTACCAAAGCAGCGCATAAAAGCAAGTGGATTTTTATGATTTCTCCATTAAAATACTTTTTTGCCTCTGTACTCCCCGGCTGTCTTTATCAGATAATCCGCTTCCTCAGGAGTACTGCAGTTCATGCGGTATAATACACCCTCTGGCCTTAACTGCTCCAACAGTACCGGCAGATCTTCCTTAACAATATCGATGTGGATCATCTTCCCCGCATCCTGTATCTTTTTCAGTGTTTCAATCCAGTAAGCAGCCGTAGGCTGACCAGCTCCGTATACCCATTGAATGCCATCCAGCCCCTCCAGCTCCAGCAGGCTGTCCAGCTGCCGTAATGCGCCGGGTCCATCCAGGTGGAAAATAGTATGTTTCAGGAACCCGATTTCTTCTTTTAACTCAGGAATCACGAATTGCTGATACATTTCTTCAGAAATCATTCCTCCAAAATCACAGGATGTCACATACCAGCCCTGCTGATGGTAAATTCCCATCCAGTTGGAATTCCCCTGCTGCTTTTCTTGCAGAATATCATTCAGCCTGTTATATACCTCCTTAAACCGCATACACATTTCAAAATTCAATTTCTGTACCAGCTCCGGCTCTTCAAATATGTCAAAGCACAATTCCTGTGGTCCCCGTAATGATACCAGCCCATCCAATCCCGGATGGATATCTGTAATTCCAACCAGATAATCTCCACGGCTGTCATCCAGCATCGCTTTCGTCAGTTCTACAGTCTTACGAAACCAGATATTGTCTTCCTTTATGCAGCTTACATCAATGTCCTCCAGTTTTTCAACATGGCTGGATGCCCAGCTGGTATCTTCCCCAAAAGTAATGCCGCATCCAAAGTATGCGCCAAATACATCAGGTCCCAGGTTCGGACATACCAATGGATATGCTTCTCCTGCAAAATATAAGGATTCCTGAAGTGCCCGCTCTTTTCTTACCACATATTCAGTATCCATCCACTGATCATACAGATTTTCTCTTTTTTCTGAAAATACAGATCGGTAATCATACTGCGGCGCCCGTATGTCCATTAGCGGCCTGTCATGATTTTCCTTTGCCCAATAGGCATCATAGCGTTTTTTGATCTTTTCAAAGTTATCAATGTGAATCATTTTAAGCCCCCTTTTATGATATCTCCCCTAATAAGCCCCATATTCTTCCACTGCCTCGAAGAAAGCAATCAGATTCTCCCAGCTCACTTCCGGCTCCACCATATGATTGGGTCCAATGAGATATCCACCGTCTTTTCCAAGGATTTCAATACAACGTTTAACCTCTTTCTTCACCTGCTCCGGCGTACCAAAAGAAAGGTTGGTCTGGGCACTAACCCCTCCCCAAAACGCCAGCTTATCTCCATAGGTATCCTTTATTTTCTGCAAATCCATGCATTCAGGCTGGATCGGATTTAAAATGTTGACCCCTATCTCAATTAATTCCGGAATAATCTGGCACGGATTACCGCAGGAATGGTAAAAGACCGGTATATCAGGGGTTATCTCCCTTGCTCTCGCAATAATCCGTGCCAGTCTGGGCTTAAGGAACTCCCGCCAGGTATCCACTCCAATCAGCATTCCTGTCTGCATCCCCACATCATCCCCCAGCATAAGCACATCTATTCCGCCCTTTAGCATAAGTACTACCTGCTCCATACGCATCCGGGTGATGCGCTCCATTAATATCGTAATCGCCTCCGGCTCTGTTAACATGTCCATCATAGTTTCTTCAAATCCCCGGATAGCCCAGGTTTTTTCAAAAATTGTCTGGGTCAGGCTTCCGCACACTGCAAGCCCTTTTTCATGGCACTTATCCACATAAGACTTAAAATGTGCACTTCTCCTTGGCTCTAAAAAGTCCGGCAACGGAAATTCTTCTGCCTGCCGCTCTGTCATGCCTGCCTTAAAAGGGGAGATAATATGTTCAAAATGTAAATTCGCATCCTTGGATTTTCCGCTTCCCACGCCCCATTCATTGACAGAAAATCCTGGTTCCTGGTCTCTGCCCGCATAATATTCCGAGAAATCCCTTTTTACTTCGGTTGGTGCAAAATCCAAAAACCGGATATCCAAGCCAAAGTATTCAAAATAATCATCACATCCCGTTCTTTTACGGAATTCTGCTTCCAGCGCCGGACACAATCCCCAACTTAAATCCTTTGGAATTTTATCCGGAACCTTTCTGTTCACCACCGCCAATACCCGCTCTCTTCCATTCATGATACCATCCTCCTGACTTTTATCTCATTTAATTACTGCCTTTGCTACATTTTTCGGACATTACGCCCACTATATGCTATTGCTTTACACTGCCCGCAGTCAGACCGTCTATAATATTTTTTTCAAACAATATAACAAATAATACAATGGGGATCATCATAATAGTTGCCAGTGCACTGATTTTCTCCCATGGTACGTTATACTGGTTTATTCTTGGGATCAAGGTCAGCCCCACACTCAGCGGTGTGGCTTTCCTGTTGGTAAAAACCAGCGGTATCATAAACTCATTCATGGTATTAATAAAGTTAATAATTGCCATGGTGGCAATTGCCGGCTTCATAAGTGGAAACAGCACCTTGAATATCTTGGTGCAGACGTTTGCCCCGTCAACTGCAGCCGCTTCTTCTAACGAATAGGGTATCTGCTGTATGAAGGTCACAAAAGACATCGTGGTAAATGGTATAAACCCGCTGACATATAATAGGATCAGACCCAGGTGGGTATCGTGGAGATGCAGAGTCTTATATGTCTGAAACATGGGAATTAAGGTCATAATAACCGGCAGCATTGCAGAAAAAACCAACATTGAATAGGCCGCACCTGATCCCCGGAATGTAAATCTGGCAAAGGAATACGCAGCCAGTATGCTGATTACAATTGTTGCGATAATGGCAAATACGGCTACAATCAATGTATTGAACGCTAGCCCGCTGACATCCACCTCTTTAAACAGCGTAAAATAGTTCTGAAGTGTAGGATTCTCAGGAAAATAGGTGACCGGTGTAGTGAACAGCAATTCTTTTTCCGTAATGGAAGATGTAAATATCCAGAATACCGGAAATAAGATGATCAGAGCCAGTATAATAGTTGTAATCCAGATAAAAATCCGATAACCTTTTGACTTTTTCATTTTCCCACCCCCTAGTAGTCAATCTTTTTCTGCAGACGCATACCGCCGCCTGCAACAATTACCATGATCAGGAACAACATCATTGATATGGCTGATGCATATCCATAGTTCAGGTTTTTAAAGGCTTCTGTCGTTATCTTGTAACTAATTAAAGAGGTCTTAGCCCCCGGTCCTCCCTGGGTCATGGCATAGACCAGATCAAAGCTTGTCAGCCGCCAAAGAGTAAAAAATAATCCCATGGTAATCAGAACCCGCTTAATATGCGGCATGGTAATTGCAAAAAAACGTTTAACGGCACCTGCACCATCCATGGCTGCCGATTCATACAATTCCAGTGAAACACTTTGCAATGCCGCCAACACCATAATCGCAAAGAACGGCACATTTTTCCAGACATCTACGATGATAACCGCCGCCTGGGCACCTGCAGGATTAACCAGCCATGCAAAATTAAAATTAGATTGGCTGAGCCTTGAGAACAGGTCATTTACAAATCCATAAGTATCGTTAAACGCCCATTGTGCTGCTATACCAATGACGATCGTAGGCATCGCCCATGGTATCAGAACTATGGAACGCAAAAATTTTTTCCCTTTGAATTTTACGTTTAAAACTAAAGCCAGCATTATGCCCAACGTCATAATTAATATAACGGAAATAATAGTAAAGATCAGAGTAAACCGAATAGATTCCTGCACACCGGGATCTTTCAACAGCTTTGCATAATTTTGAAATCCTACAAATTTCTTTGTCTGTGTGATCATTTTATAATTTAAAAGACTGTACCACGCTGTCGTAATCATCGGATAAATAATGGTGGCGCCCCTTACGAGCAGCGCCGGCAGTACCAGTGCCCAGGCTACCAGCACTCTCTTTTTTCCCATTGACATTTTTTTCATCCCGCAACCTTCCCCTCTTTTTCTATCTGCCTGCCGCAGTTGCTAAGAGGGAACCCCGCAGTGTTCCCCCTTTTATTCTTACGGCCTGTAAAATACTGTAACGGACTGATAAAGTGCAGTTACTTTTATTCTTCAACCAGAGCCTGAATCTCTGCAGTAGCTTTTTCTACACATTCGTCCAAAGACATTTGATTGGTAAGATAGGACTGTGCATAGGTCTCCGCAACCTCCATAAGCTCATTTACCGTTGCCGGCATCGGTCTTGGAACTAACGAACCTGCTGCCGAATATTCTTCCAGCGCCTGGCCTGCCCGGTTTACTTCCTTAGCCTCCGGTTTTGCCATTACCTTAGCATGAGAAGAACCTTCCATCTGAAGATTGCACATCTGTCCTTCTTCACTGGCCCATACCTTAAGCACTTCTTTTGCTGCATCCACTTTTTTAGAATTCTTATTAATTGCCATATGCCAACCTGCTACGATAGTATGGTTTGTTTTAAATACCGGCATGGGTTCAATCTGTATGTTATCCCCCCATTTATCTCCACAGACATCTGCCAGGTAAGCCCACTGGAACACCATTCCGTATTTGTTGTCGATAATCTTCTGGTTCATGGCATCATAGCTGTCACCAAGTGCTGCTTCCGATACCACTTTATCTTTATAAAGCATATCATACATAAACTGCAGTGCTTCTTTTGACTCCGGTTTTGTCCAATCATATATATCACCCTCAAAACAATACATCCATCGGATTAAATCATTATATAACTGTCCTCCCTTTGACCAGGCTGCGCCATATCCATAAGCCTCCTCATTCGTCATAGCCTTTGCCGCTTCCAGAAATTCATCTGTATTCGTGGGAATCTTTGCGCCCGACTTGTCAAATACCTCTTTGTTAATAAACAGATACATGGCATTCAATTCCTGGGGCAGCAAATAATAATTTCCATCTGCACTCTTACAGATCCGTTCCAGGACATCTGCCGGATAATTTTCTTTTTCAGCCTCAATAATTTCATTAATAGGTTCCAGATAACCTGCTGTACTGTATGTAACGCCTAATAACTCGTCCACATGCACAATATCAAAAGAATCATCTCCGGCAGTCAGTATCGAACTCAGTTTCGTTACAACATCCGGATAATTAGTCGGTGCAACCACTCCCTCAACGATTATGCCTGTTTTCTCTTTTACCAGATCAACAAAGGGCTGCCATCCTTCCATATCTACATTTCGCGTATATACCGTAACCGTTTCTCCCGCAAATGGCTGATCGCTTCCTTTCTCCGGCGCTTCGCTTTCCTGTACAGATGACGATTCTGCTCCCTGTGAATCCTTTGTATCTGTCATCTTCTCTGTGCTTTCAGAACTCGTTCCCGCACTTCCTTTTGTTTCTCCTGCCCCGCTGTTACCTGTACCGCCGCATGCTGTCAGACTTGCTGCCAGTGCCAATGTTAATAAAACGCTGATAAACCTCTTCTTCATAGTACCCTCTCCTTCACTTGTTTGATATAACTAATATAGATTTTATCCGTAAAAAAAACAATGTACCAATTTCTAGGAAATGGTACACTTTTCTTATATCTTCTATTATATTTTCTATTATTTGTTCAGAAAATGGTTCTTGTATTCCTGTGGCAATTCCCCTGTACGTGCCCGAAATACTTTTGAAAAGTATCTGGAAGAGTTATATCCGATCATCGCCGATATCTCGCTGATTTTATAATTTCCGGACTTCAACAGCTCTTTCGCCTTGGCAATTCTTAAATTTGTTACATAATCATTGTAATTGCTGCCCGTCTTCGACTTAAACAAAGCCGAAAAATAGCTCTGGTTAAAATAGAAAACACTGCAGATTTTCTGGGTAGAGATATCCTGGGTATAGTTTAAATGAATATAATTGATTACCTCATCGATTGTTCCGCCATAATGCTTCCCCTGAATCTGTTCTAATGCCTTGCATGCAGGCACTGCAAATGAATAAAATCGTTCCATCAGCCGTTCTGTGTCCGGTGCTGCCGTTAACTTAGAGAAAATATCCTTTTGTTCAAATTCCGTCGGTAAAACCGTATTTTCTTCGCACAGATTCCATATTTCCTTTGCACATTTTTGTATAAACGAATAAATGACATAAGGCGGCAGCGATATCTTATAACGATCTGCAGTCTCCTGTACTACTTCCAGTACCTGTTCCCTGTTTTGAAGATGAAGTGCACTTTCTACCACTGAGATATCCCTGGCATAAATGCTGCCGGGACTTTTATATGTATATGGGAGGCGCTCAAACAAGCAGCAGCGGTCCTCTCTGCACTGGGCCTCATATAATGCTGCTTTCGCCTTCCTGTATGACGTGGGTATTTCCCTCATTCCTGATACGGTATCCCCGATTCCCATAGCAGCGTTTCCCCCCTGCCCTTTTGCATATGCCAGCAGTTCCATCCAGATCTTTTCAATTGCATGTTCCCGGGTATCTACCCCTACTAGGATAATAATGATCAGCCCGTTCTTGTTGTAAACAATGTATTGCTCATATGTCTGCTTTTGCAGAATTTCATCACAGTATATTCTGACCTTTTCCGTATCCCATCCATTTTTCCCGCCGTCATATCCGTTCACTGCCAGAACCCTGTGGGGCATCTGCTGCTGCAATTGCTCTATATGTTCTTCATCTGCAGACATAACTTCCTCTTCCAGCACCTTATCATAAATCGTGGACTGTAATTTTTTCCTGATCTTATTTTTATTCCCGATCACCCGTTGTGCATCTTCTAGCATTTTCTTAAGCAGAGCCGGATTGATCGGCTTATTGATATAGTCCAGAACCTGATAACGTATCGCCGCTCTGGCATATTCAAATTCACTGTATCCGCTGAGCAGAACAAATTCACAGGTAATATCCTGCTCCCTGCAAGCACCAATCAGCTGAATGCCATCCCATTTTGGCATCATAATATCACAAATTACCAGATCCGGCTTTTTTTCCCGGATGGCATCGTAAGCCGAGACTCCATTTTCACAAGTCTGCAGCAGTTCAAATCCTTCTGTTTCTTTTACAAATCTCCCGATTCCTTCCCGTATGACTTTCTCGTCATCTACTACAATAACCATGATCATTTTTTTCCCTCCGCAATTGGTATTAAAATCTCAATTCTTGTATAATGTCCCACACGGCTTTTTATTTCCAGGCCTTTTTCCACAGAGTAAGTCAGACAGATTCTTTTGTTAACATTAGAGAGCCCTATGCTCTCCTTTATTGTTCCTTCCGTACTCTGATATACCTCCCTTATTTTCTGCTGTTCCATACCATTTCCGTTATCAAATACCATAATTTTCAGCATGTTTTCCTCAATACGAAGTTTTATAACCAGTACACCGTCTTTCTTATCCTTTAAACCATGTACGACTGCATTTTCAACTAGCGGCTGAATAATCAGGCATGGTATAACCTGCTTTAATACTTCTTCCTCTACATCATAAAAAGCTTCAAAAGAGTGGTCATAACGAATCTCCTGAATATACAGATAATTCTTAATCTGCAGAATTTCCTGACTTGCTGTTACATATTTCCCATACTGATAAGTCGTATATCTCAGCATGTCGCCCAGGCAGGTAATCATATTTGTAACCTCCGGCATATCCAGGAACATCACCTTCCAGTTAATAGTATCCAATGTATTAAATATAAAATGTGGATTAATCTGGGATTGCAGCGCCTCTATCCTGGCGTTTTTTTCATTCAGGCTTATGACATAATTCTCATTGACCAGGTTCTGTATCCGCGTGAGCATATGATTAAAATCTTCCGCAATATTTTCAATCTCACTGTATCCGCTGGCATCTACTTTTCTGGCAATGTCAGTTATTCCAATATCCTGAATCTGATCCACAAAGTTATGCATAGGCTTTGTTAACTTTTTCGAAATCAAAAGCACTAATATCAAATTTAATATAACTAAAATAATAAGAAACTCAATCAATGTATTCTTAAAAGAGCTGATAGAAAGGCTGATATCCTGAACCGGTGTCACAATCACCAGCCTCTGCTCCAGAGATTCAATCTCACGCTCCAGCATTTGTGGTGATGTACCGCCATCTGAATCTTCTTTTACCACTTCCGATAATAATTGACCGTTAAGATCATCCCGGGTAGCATAAGTCACCTCACCGTCCCCATTTACTAACATAGCATAACTCCCCGGTGTCGTAACTGCATTTTTCAAAATATCCCGGATATACTGCCCACGGATCATGACCATAACCGTCCCTGTAATCTGATCATCTTTCAGAACATTTTTAAAATCCTTAATCGTTCTTGCAAATATAATGCTGTGTTCCTTTCCCACATCATAGCATTTAATTGCTCCTTTATTTCTGATTACCTGTTCCTGCGCCTGTTCCCGGTAAGCCCGGTGTACCTGATAGGTCGTACTGCTGTAATTCTTGATCAAATAGATATCTGTCTTTGCTGAATCCTCCAGAAAAATACCTACCGAATGTATAAAATTATAAGACAGCAGATAATCATAACACAGGCTCTCAGCCTCAAAAGCCAGGGATTGACGCTGGGCATTATTTTCAAATTCTCCTCTGAATATCCGGCTGCAAATATCATTCAGGTTTGCATCCGAATACATTTTTAACGTAAGATCATTTAAATAAAACCGGACATCATCAAAATTTTTATTAATATTTTCCGCTGCAATTCGATTATTTTCCAAAATATTAGACTTTGCTATTTTGAAATACTGGGAGTTGATCAGATAAAAGAACAGCAGGAAACTGACCACATTTAGGGAAATAAAAAAAATGGAAATGCTGAATGCGATACTTTTAGATCTTTTCTTTTTCATAGGGCAATCCTCCCTGATCGAAATATGTACTTTTATTGTTATCATATAATATCCTGGTAAATGTTACAACTGTTGAATATCAAATCAAAAAAACTGCCCCACAAAACTGATCACTCAGCCCTGCGGGACAGCCTTTACCTGTCTTATTTTGTTATTTTTACGGTCCTCGCCTGTCCTTTTCTACTAAATAACTTTGTATAAGTATTTACTTTAGACTTTGGAACAGAGATTACCGCTTTTGTTGAAATTCCTTTCCATGCATTCTTGCCAACTGAATTTAACCCCTTGGATTTAATGGTAATATTCTTCAGTCCTTTTGTACCATAGAATGCCTGGGAACCAATCTTCTTCACATTAGAACCAATGGTTACTTTCTCCAGAGTTCTCCGGTTCTTAAATGCCTTGCTTCCAATTTCCGTAACCTTAAACTTCACTTTCTGAATGGTAACCGTAGAAGGAATGGTCAGTTTCTTTATGTTTTTATTTGTGGTTCCTGTTACTGACACGGTTTTCGATCCGGATGTAAGCTTTGTTATTTTATACTTCAGGGAACCGCTCTGGTATACCTTGCCTTTCTTCAGGCTTGTAACGGTGTCTGTACTTCCCTTTTGTGCGGCTTTCTGCGCTTCTTCTGCTTTTCTCTGCGCCTCTTGTGCCGCATCTCTTGCTGCTTCTACTTTCTTTTGTACTTCTTCTGCTGCTTTTTTAGCTTCTTCAGCTTTCGCCTGGGCTTCCTGAGCCGATTTCTTTGCTTCTTCTGCTACTTTTCGCTCTTCTTCAGCTTTTTGTCTGGCTGTTTCAGCCGCCTGTTTTTCGGCTTCTGCCTGTTTCTTTGCCTCTTCTGCCGCCTGCTTTTCGGCCTCAGCCTGTTTTCTCGCTTCTTCGGCTGCCTGTTTTTCAGCCTCTGCCTGCTTTTGAGCTTCCTCTGCTGCTGCTTTCAATCGGACAATTTCTTCTTTGGTGGCTTCAGTCTTAGACTGCGCCTCCTGGGCTGCTGTTTTCGCTGCTTCTGCGGCTTTCTTCGCCTCTTCTGCTTTTTGCTGGGCTTTCACTGCTTCTGCTCTGGCAGCCTCAGCCTTCGCCAGTGCTTCTTTTGCTGCTTCTGCATCCTGATCTGCTGCATTTTGTGCTGCTTCTGCCGCAGCCTTAGCTTCTTCTGCCGCCTTCTTTGCCGCTTCTGCTGCGATCTTTTCTTCCTCAGCTTTCTGCTGTGCGGCTTCTGCCGATGCTTTTGCTGACTCTGCATCCGCCAGCATTTTCTCCAGGATATCCAACAGCTCTTCGTTATTGCCCAATTCGTGGATAATATAAGAAGTCCCCGGCTCTGTGCTAAATTCAATTGTTTTCTCTTTGGAATTTTCTGTTTCCCCGTAAGCTGTGGATACCAGGCTTCCGTCTTCCCTGGTCACAAATGCTCCGTCCCATGGAATAACAACTTTTGCATCCGTTCCCTTTTCACTTGTAATATGAATGGACGGAACCGTTCCTTCTTTCATCTCTGCAGATACCAGAAATGCTCCTTTTACGCGGATATCCTGAAATTCTGCGTTATTGCCTGTCCAGGTTGGGAATGTCTTGATGTATCCATTATCGGAATAGACCATCATATCATTCAGAGCTTCCATAACCCCTACTTTTTCCCAGCCGTGGGTGTTGTCATCAACGTAATAATTACCTGCCATTTTCTTAACTACATACTGTTTGATCTTGCTGACCAGTGTTGCAGCATCATATTGTACCCTGGCTGCATGGGTGAAGATCTTTGGCGTGTTATTTACCATATTCCAGCCGGCGCTTCCGTAGGCAGCACCGTCGTTTCCGCATACATTTACGGTATTGCGCGCTACTTCCAGTAAGTAGGGATCGGAATCAAATCCCAGCTGATCCCCTGGTTGTATTCCTTCCAGATTAACGGTTGCAGATATCGGACGGATCTTACGGTCTTCTGAAAGTCCAAATATTTCTTTTCCCAAATAATTAGAGTTTTTCTGGGAATTCGCATTAAATCCCTGATATTCATATATGCTGACTTCCATTCCGGGCAGGTGGGTGGAAATATCCTGCCATACTCCAAACTTTTCTTGTGACGGTGCTGCTTCACTGCCGATTCCAACCAGCGTATCCAACAGGTTCTGTAAATTGCCTATGGTCACATTGGGGTTGAATTCAAAAGAGCCTTCGTGGGAACCGTCAAATAGTACATAAGTATATTCGCCTGTACCGTCATATTCCGGATATTTCTCATAGTTTTTAGTATATTTTGTAGTCTGTGACTGTCCTCCTGCATCGGAGCACGGATTGTCCTTTACAAATTCATCATCGACTCTGGCACTCCGTTTTTCTACCCACTGTTCATAGAAATTAGCTGTCTTTACAAGAAAATCATATGGGGAATACAAATTTCCTGATGCAGATTCCTGCTTTTTCATCAGCCATTCCTTATCCAGTGTATAGTTGTAATATGCACAAATCTGAGATGCACAGAACAGAGCATTAATCGTCTGGTTCAAATAAGAAGCATCATCCGATGATACTTTGAATGGCTTTAATCCTACAGGAAGCAGTAAAGCATCCTCAAATCCGTTTTTAAAGTCTTCCTCTCTGGTTCCATAATACCAGCTGCTGATGGATTTTAAATGTTCCGGATTGGCTGCACGTTCTATTCCGGTATCCATGTATTCAATAAACACATCAAACATTGGCTGTGAAAATTCTTTCAACCTGTTGCTGGAATATGAGCCGTAATACGGGGACTGGAAATTATAATTTAAATGGTAGTCTCCCTGCCATCCTGAATTGTCCCTGGTTGTCCATACTCCATATAAGCCCGGTGCCTGGGAACCTTCTCTGGTACAGCAAGCAAAAATGTATTGTGAACCATAATACAGCCTGTTTAATTCCGTGTCATGAAAGTCTGCATAGGACAGCTGATAATAATCTTTCCACCAATTGAGATGTTTTTCATGCAGGTTATCCACATCATCTGTACTCTTTACTTCATCCAGGAGTTCCAGTACATTCTTAACTGCCAGCCCTTCTGCACCATCCGCTGCATCGACTGCCTGATTTTCTGCACAGTCTATGGCTGTAACAACGGTTACCGTCTCTCCTGCCGGGATTTCAATGCGGATAATTCCTTCATTGTCCTGAGAAGAATATTTCAGGTTATCTGTTCCCAGTACTTTGGATGCAATGGCAAACTCGCTCATCCAATCCGCAGCCTTTACCGTCTGGCTTCCATCGCTGGTTTTCTTTATTTCATCTTCTACGTTTGATTTTCTGGTTGCCCATACTGTATCATTGCTGACTCCGGACTGGGCAATGGTCTGCGGTTTACTTAATACATTGGCATCTGTCGTTGTCTTAGCCAGGGTGTTTTTCCCCCATGGGCGGACATCTACAGTCTGTGCCTGGTCGCCCTTTGAAGTAATCTGGGTAACCATTATATTCTTATCTGCCATAAGCCAGTTTGTCATATCCACGGGAACATTTCCCATGTCCATTACGGTACGTACTTCTGCTTTTGCAATGTCCATCTCTTCCCGGAAAGGAGTAGCTTCTCTTGTCTGGGCAGCCACTGGCTCCTCCTTTTGTACCACTGCCTCTTCTGGTACAAATGCAGCTGCCTCAGCAGATACATATTCCTCTTCTGCATATCTTACAGATTCCGCCTGCCCTGCTGCCGTGGCCTGCTCCTGATATACAGGATATTCTTCTACCGGCATTACGACTTTCGGTGTCTCCTGATTGTTAAATGCATAAATCTTACCGATTCTGGCTCTCTGATCCGATGCCGGAGTCTGCTGCCCCTGGCTAACATTTACTCTGATATAACGGGCTTCTGCAAGTTCCGGTAATTGAATCGTTACTTCGCCTGCCCGGTTATCGGTATAATTACCAATTTCATCCCAGGATTCGCCGTCCTTACTGAGCTCTACGTTAAACTGCTTAGCCCGGAATCTGCGATATCCGATATTTCCTTCCGCATCCGTATACTTGCTGTTATCCGCATTTACAGCTCCCCCTGCTGCAAGATCCTGAACCAGGGCTTCTGCTCCTGCAAATAATATTCCTACTTCATCAAAAGACTTCACCTCACCCAGATCCACTTTTGCCCATTGAGGCATTTGTGCATGAACGCTGATCCAGCCGTTATAGTCGTTGATTCCGTTTTTATCCAGTTTTACAAAATTATCTGAGATCAGGGTTTCCTGAGTTGTGTAAGGATCGGAGGAGGTGGTAACAGAAGCTCCCTTGTCCGCCATTGTAAGGCTGTTTGCAAAGTCATCATCCTGATAAAGTTCAAACTGGCTGATGCGTGCTCTTGCTTCCCCGCCGTCTTCTCCGGATGCTTTTGTAATATGTAATCTCACATACTTCGCGCTTACCGGATAAAGCATCTGCCTGTCTGTGACATCTTCCTGGTTATCCACTACCTGGTCAACTGTTACCCATTTTTCACCGTCTCTGCTGATTTCCAGTTTGAAATCCCTGGTGTTATAGACAGCACCTTTTCCGGTAGTTGCATTGTTATGTTTCACATGCCAGCGGCTAAACTGGATCATTTCCGGGAAACTCAGCTGGAGATACTGCTCCTGCCCGGGCATGGATACCCAGCCTTCAAACGCTTTTTCTTTCGAATCATCTGTGTACTGGTACACACCGCCTACCGCGTTTTTCCCTTCATATCCTTCGCTCTCAGAACTAACGCTGACTTCTGCTTTATATGCCACGTTGTACTGTGCCTCTTCCGGAGCAATTACCTCTTTGTTGTCATCCGGCTCCGGTTCCACAGGTGTAAACTCTAATGGCATGGAATATAGCGGATTTTCATCATTATTAAAGGCAAATACTTTAAGAATCCGCGCCCGGTCATTTGCACTTTGCTCTGATTTCCCGATATCCACCCTGAGATACCTTGCCGATATAGGCTTGCTCAGTTTATTGTCGTAAATACTTGCCTTATTTCCTGTAATATCGTCCAGTACATCCCAGTTTGTTCCGTCTACACTAACGGAGACCTTATAATTATTTGTAGTAAACTTTTGATATCCCGGAGCATTTTTATTTCCCGTTGCGTACAGATCATCCATATGTGCCTGCATTCCCATATGTAAAATCCCAATTTCATCTATAGACCGTTCCGTCCCAAGATCAATCTGTGCCCAGTGGGGCTTTACATTTGTGTTGCTGACCCATCCGCAATAGTCATTTCCGCCGTTTCCTTCCGTATACCAGTTATTATTAATCATATTATCACCGGTTCGCGCTTCATTCATAATGCTGGAAACCTTGGCCTGTGCCCCTGCATCCAAAGTGGCATAACTGGTACCGTAGTTGTCATCCATATAGATTTCAAACTGGCTGATTCTTGCTCTTGCAGTCTGGTCATCTTCTTGGGAAGCTTTTGTAATATTTAATTTTACATAGCGCGCCTGATGGTCATAAAGCAGCCTTCTGTCTGTCACATCCGCTTTATTGCCGGTCACAGAATCAACCTTTGTCCAGTTCACGCCATCCTCGCTGGTCTGCAGAT
>NZ_JNGB01000048.1:0-12970 GCF_001029355.1 Robinsoniella sp. RHS | reverse complement strand
AAAGAAAATCTGGTACCCATTCATGATGGACAGCATAAAACGCGTTATGGAAGAAGCGCAAAAGCTGGATGTAAAACTGGCAGTAGAACCGGTATACTGGCATCCGTTGGAAAATGTGGAAGCAGTGTTGGATGTGATTGACCAGGTACAGGACAGTGAGCATCTGCGTCTGATTTTTGATGCTTCTAATCTCCTGGAATTTCCGGAAAATACGGATCAGGAGAAATATTGGAGCCAGTGGTTGGATAAAATTGGCGGATACATAGATGTGATGCATATTAAAGATTTCACACTGGATGATAACCGTGCATACGTTCCTGCCAGATTGGGAGAAGGCATAATTGCTTACGATACCATCATTCAATGGCTGAGACAAAATAAACCGGATATGTATCTCCTCAGAGAAGAGATGAATCCGGAGTTTGCAAGAGCGGATATCGCTTTTTTGAAAAAGTTTTGATCATAAAGATTGAAAGAAGCCAGCATGGCACACAAATCTGCAATCTGCAATGAGAAAAATGAAACAGAAGGAATCTCTTTAGTCAGAGGTTCCTTTTTTATGCCCGGATAAAACGGAAAATACAAAAAAACATAAATATAATCAAATTTCAACAAAAAAATGGTGCAATATAGTTTGAAAAAGTACAAAGGACTGCAACATAAAAGAAGAAAGAGCCTTTTAACTATGTTATAATGCAACTATAAGAAGTGCTGTAATAGTGCTGAAAAAAATATCGAGAATTTATGCAATATTACCAAAAAATAGATCAAAAATTTGTATATATTCACGATGAAGAAGGAGAAGAAATACATGAAAAGCATTAAGAAAACACTCGGAATTGCAGTTGGCTTGATAGGAATTGTTATTGTAGCAGTTACATTTTTTAAAGTAGTAAGTGCGAATTCCAGCGGAAAAGTGGAGATCAGGCTGGCGCATAACCAGTCGGCAGGATCTGAGATTGCAGATTCCATTGCATTGCTCTCTGACATAGTTGCAGAAGATGATTCTAAAGAAATGGAAGTTAAGATTTATCCAAGCGGTGTTCTCGGAACGGAAAAAGAAATCATCGAAATGGTAAAAGCGGGAATTCTGGACATGGCAAAAGTCAGTTCCAACACCCTGGGACAGTTCCAGGATGAGTATTCAATCTTTGCAGTACCGTATCTGTTCAATGGGCAGCAGCATTACTATGACGCCATGGAAAAAAGTGAAGAGGTACAAAAACTTTTTACTTCCACAGAAGAAGAAGGATACATAGCAATTGGTTATTATGCAAATGGTGCAAGAAATTTTTATCTTAAGGAAGATGTGAAGTGTGATAATCCGTCCGTACTTAAAGGGAAAAAGATACGTTCTATGCCAAGTACCACTTCCATGGATATGATTGAAAAAATGGGAGGTTCACCGGTACCGATGGCAGCAGGAGAGACCTATACTTCACTTCAGCAGGGAATTGTGGATGGTGCGGAAAATACAGAGCTGGCACTGACCGTCGACGGACATCAGGATCTGGTAAAATCCTATACTTACACAGAGCATCAGTATTCACCGGATATTTATATAATCAGTACGAAAAAATGGAACAGTATGACAGAGGAACAGCAGAATTACTTAAGAGAAAGCCTGAAAAGTACGAATGAGAATTTTAAAAGTCTCTACACAGGAATGATGGAAGCAGCGATACAAGAAGCAGAAGAACATGGCGTTACCGTTTACAGGGATATTGATAAATCTGCATTGATTGAAGCCGTACATCCTATTCGGGAATCTTTCTGTGCAAAGGGAGATTCGTATAAAACTTTGTACGAGGATATTCAAAAATATGCGGAATAAACAGCAGAGTTAAAAAAAGAAATAGAAAGGAAATTGCAGGTGGTTCTGCACTATGCAATGGGTACAAAGATGAAAGTATTAAATAAAGTTCTGGAAATTGTGATTGCTGTTCTGGTTGCGGTAATGGTAATCGGTTGTTTCTGGCAGGTAATTACAAGATTTCTGTTAGGAAATCCAAGTAAATACACAGAAGAGTTTCTAAGGTATGTATTAATCTGGGTAACGATGCTGGGAGTTCCGTATGCTTACGGAAAAGAAAAGCATTTATCCATCGGTATTCTTACCAAGAGTTTTCAGCCGAAAAATAATGTTTTAACCAAAATAGGAATTGAAGTATTAATTATTGTACTGAGTGTGTTTGTTATGATCGCGGGAGGATGGCTGGTAACGATGAACTCCGCAGGACAGATTTCTCCGGCTATGCAGATTCCGATGCAGCTGTATTATGCATGTGTGCCAATCAGTGGTGTTCTAATGATTATTTACAGTGTAAACCGGATGATTAGCTTTGTAAAAAAATTAAAGGAGGTAAAATAGTATGGAATTACAGGCAGCTATTGTTCTGGTTATTACGTTCTTTTTTCTGTTGGCAATGAGTGCACCCGTATCTTTTAGTATTATTGCTTCCGCGCTTTTGACAATTATCATGTTTTTATCCCCGGGATTCGGGATGTTCATATCAGCACAGAAATTAGTTGGCGGTATTGATAGTTTTACCCTGCTGGCAGTGCCATTTTTCATCCTGGCAGGTCTTTTGATGAGCAGCGGCGGTATTGCACAGAGACTAATAAATCTGGCATTATTAGTACTGGGTAAGGTTCCGGGTTCTCTGGCACTGACTAATATTGCCGGAAACGCAATGTTTGGATCCATTTCCGGTTCCGGTATTGCAGCAGCTACGGCAATCGGCGGTGTTATGAATCCACTGGAAAAGAAACAGGGTTATGATGAAGGGTTTTCAGCAGCAGTTAATATTGCAACTGCTCCGGTAGGACAGTTAATCCCTCCGACTACTGCATTTATAGTATTCTCCGCAGCAAGCGGTGGTACGTCGGTAGCTACCTTATTTATGGCGGGTTGGATACCGGGTCTGTTATGGGCAGGACTATGTATGATCGTAGCATTTTTCTATGGGAAAAGACACGGATATGTGATTAAAAGAGAGAAGCTTACCGGATCTGTGGTTTTGAAAACCATCTGGGATGCAATTCCAAGCTTACTATTGGTGGTAATTATTATCGGCGGAATTCTCTCCGGATACTTTACTCCTACAGAAGCATCCGGGATAGCGGTGGTGTATGCATTTTTATTATCGGTATTCGTATATAAAAGTATTAAAATAAAAGAGATACCGGCTATTCTGGTTGATACCGGAGTTATGACAGCAGTAGTTATGCTGATCATCGGGGCATCATCCATTTTATCCTTTGTACTTTCCTTTACGGGGCTGCCCCAGGCAATCAGTAATCTGCTCCTTGGCATTTCCGATAACAAAATTGTCATCCTGTTGATCATTAACCTGATTTTGTTAATAGTAGGTACTTTTATGGATATGGCTCCGGCGCTGTTGATTTTTACGCCGATCTTTCTTCCGATAGCAACGAATCTTGGTATGGATCCCATTCAGTTTGGCGTTATGATTGTAATGAACTTATCCATTGGAACCGTAACTCCCCCAGTGGGAAGTGTATTGTTCGTAGGATGCAGTGTGGCAAAGCTCCAGGTGGAAGATGTTATGAAGAAACTCCTGCCATTTTTTGGTGCGATACTGATCGCTTTGCTGTTTGTTACTTTCATACCCGCACTCAGCACCTGGCTGCCGTCTGTTCTTGGGCTTATGGGTTAGTTGGTATATTTGTATGAGTGACTGTATTTAATGTTTTACGATATTTCAGAGGAGAGATGGTCATGTAAGTTTTAAACATTTTTTCAAAATAGGTGATGCTTTCATAACCAAGGGCATGTGCGATGGATGAGATGCTCATGTCTGTTTCCTCTAAATAGCGCTTTGCTTTTTTAATACGGTGGATATTGATATATTCACTGATGGTATAGCCGGTTACTTCTTTGAAAACTCTGCAGATATAGTATTTGCTTAAGTAAAAATGGCTGGACAAATCCTCCAGGGATATGGTTTCCTGACAGTTCTCTGAGAGATAATCGGCAACGGCGTAAGCTGTCCGGTATTTGCTTTCACTACCAAACTGTGGAGTTTCCTGGTTCTTATGTGAGATATCACGTACCAGTTTGAGAAAATAAGAGAGGATTTCCAGTTCAATAGCATATTTGTAGTTTCGGTGCTTTTTACTGAATTCTGTCTGCAGATGCTCGTACATCTGCATAAACAGATACTGCTGATCTTTATTCAGATGATATACACCATAGTTATCCTGAAAGAAGCGAACCAGGCCAAGGGCAGGGAATTTTTCACTTAGTTCCTGCATTTTCCCTTTACCAATGTAGAGAATAATCCGGTTATGGCCCTGATCTTCCTCAGTAACAGATTTAGTCATATGTATAAGATTAGTATCCACAAGGATAAGATCACCTTTGGATGCCAGATAATTACGGTTATTAAAGAAAAAGAGGCGTTCGCCTTCTAAGATATAAAAAATTTCATACTCATTGTGAAAATGTTTGACACGCATGTCGAATTTACCGTTTCGCACCATATGCTCCAGGGAGATTCCTTCCATTTCAGCATAATAGACCACTTTTTCCATGGATTACCACCTTTTCTTTGGAATTGTTTAAGGAATAAATATGAATATAACCACCTGCGGAGTCTGTCCATAAGACAGGCTGTGTGATATATTTAGTACATTATATAATAAACAACTTAAAAAAGCCAGTGCCTGACCCAACGTGCCAGAAAATCCTTGTTCCGGATCTGCACGCTTGGCGCCTGTTTGAAATATATGGAGGATTTTAATGAAAAATATAAACGAAAAAGAATTGAGAGATAAGTTAGATCTGGTAATTGATAAGCTTTTGAATCTGGACGGTCCCGATAATGCAAAGGAACTGGAAGAAAATGGTGGGGAATCAATTGGATTTTTCAAAAGAGATTTTGGTATCCGGGAATGGGACTGGCCTCAGGGTGTAGGTCTGTACGGGCTGTTAAAAATAATGAAGACAGAAAAAAATGAAAAATATCAGAAGTTTCTATATGACTGGTTTAAGGAAAATGTAGAACAGGGGCTTCCGTCAAAAAATATCAATACCACTACGCCGCTGCTAACGCTGGTAGAATTAAATGAGCAGTATAATGATCCGGAATTTGAAGATCTCTGCCTGAAGTGGGCTGACTGGCTGATGAACTGCCTTCCCCGGACAAAGGAAGGAGGCTTTCAGCATGTTACCAGTGCAAACGGAGATCGTCTGGGCGTTCGTTTGAATGAAAATGAAATGTGGATTGATACTATTTTTATGACAGTATTATTCTTGAATAAAATGGGTCAGAAATATAAAAAGCAGGAATGGATAGATGAATCCATACATCAGGTTCTGATGCATATAAAGTACCTCTGTGATAAGGATACCGGATTGTTCTTCCACGGGTGGACTTTTAATGAGAGAAATAATTTCGGGGGCATCTTCTGGTGTCGTGGAAACAGCTGGTTTACCCTGGGGATACTGGATTATATTGATATGTTCAAAGGAACCATGAATGCTGGCGTAAAACAATTTATCACAGATACATATAAGGCGCAGGTACATAAGCTAAAAGAGGTACAGAGTAAAAGCGGCTTGTGGCATACGGTGCTTCTGGATCCTTCAAGCTATGAAGAGGTGTCCGGTTCAGCGGCAATTGCAGCAGGAATCCTAAAAGGAATCCGTTATGGAATTCTGGATGATTCCTATATGGAATGTGCCCAGAAAGCCGTGAAAGGAATTTTGAAAAATATCGACCGGGATGGAACCGTGCTGAATGTATCCGGTGGAACCGGAATGGGATATGATGCAGATCATTACAAAAATATATTAATTGCACCAATGGCTTACGGGCAGTCTCTGACCATACTGGCTTTGGCGGAAGCCTTGCTGCATTTGTCATAAAAGTACAATATGATATAAGCTGTATCGGGTAATATAAAGTGAGATTGGACGATCAGGCAGGAAACGGCTGCCATGACCGTTCAATTTCACTTTTTTTAAAGTTCCTGACTTACTTTAGATGAATATAATAAAATACATCTTCTTTTTGCATATTAAATAAGAGGCAGTACAAGACTTTTATGTAAATTTAATGCAAAAAAGCAGATGCTGTATCTCATTTTAATATGCTTTGTGCTATGATGTAGGAAATTTAACTTAGCTGTTTGACAGCGAATCAGATAGTTTTAAAATAAAATGTATGAAAGAGGTAAAGAATATGAAGCATACAATTTTTACAGGCGCAGGAGTTGCATTGGTCACTCCGTTCAAAGAAAATGGAAGTGTTTATTTTGAAAAGCTCGAAGAGCTGATTGATTTTCAACTGAAAAACCATACGGATGCCATTGTTGCTGCAGGTACAACAGGAGAGGCGTCAACGCTAAGCGATAAAGAGCACTTTGAAGTTATCCGGTTTATTGCATCGTGTGTGGGACATCGTGTTCCAGTCATCGCCGGGGCAGGTTCCAATTGTACCGAACATGCTGTTGAACTTTCCAGACAGGCAGAAAAGGCAGGAGCAGATGCATTGCTTCACGTAACGCCGTATTATAATAAGACTTCACAGCAGGGATTGGTTTACCATTTTAATGCAATTGCGGATGCGTCTGATCTGCCGGTAATTTTGTATAATATTCCGTCCAGGACCGGGTTGAATATTCAGCCGGAGACTTATCTTCGTTTATGTGAAAATGAGAAGATTGTAGCAGTTAAAGAGGCCAGCGGTAACTTTTCCCAGATTGCTAAAATTTCTTCTCTCTGTAAGGACAGACTGGATATTTATTCTGGCAATGATGATCAGATCACATCAGCACTGGCACTTGGAGCAAAAGGAGTAATTTCGGTGTTATCGAATATTATGCCTAAGGTTGCCCATGATATTTGCGAAAGCTTTTTTAACCATCATCCGGAAACCAGTGATGAATTGCAGATTGAGTATCTGGAGCTGATTGAGGCGCTGTTTTATGACGTGAATCCCATACCAGTGAAACAGGCTCTCAACTACATGGGATGGGATGTGGGGGAATGCCGCCTTCCTCTCTGTGAAATGGAGCCGGTGATGGCAGAAAAGCTGTTAAAAGTCATGAAAAAGTATAAATTAGTTGCAAAAGATCCCGGCAGCGTTTATTATAAAAGAGCATCCATCTTGCATGAAAACAGGAGGCAGACATTATGATTATCCACGAACTTGGAAGAGAAAATGACAGAGTCATTGTGATACTTCATGACGAGGAACATACGGACTGGGATAACAGTGATATTCTGAAAAAATGTGCGGGATCTTATCATCTTGTAATGCTGTCCTTAGGCGAGAATGAAAGTGAAGATGTCTTATTCCAGTATCTGAACGATTATTATCACAATCATGTCTATGCGATCTGCGCTTTTCAAAACGAATGGCGGATATTTACTATTTTGATGAACAACAAAGAAGTGATTTATGATAAGATGGTTGTAGAAGGAAAATCGGTTAGTTCCGGTAAAATGATTGAAAAGTACATCTGCGAGATGTAAAAAGTGATGGAGGTGTCCAATATGAAAATGATATTTGCAATTGTCCATGACGAGGACGGAGGATTTGTAGTTGACAAACTAAATAAGAGCAATTTTATTGTGACGAAACTTGCCACTACCGGAGGATTCCTGCGCAGGGGGAACACGACACTGCTGATTGGAACGGAAGATGATAAAGTGGAGCAGGTTATTGATATTATTAAAGAAGAGTGCTCAACCAGAAAGCAAGTAAATGTGAACACCCCTTATGTATCCGGCGGCGTACAATCAATCAGCTACGCCACAGTACCAATGACTGTTGAGTTTGGCGGAGCAACCATATTCGTAGTAGATGTGGAACAGCATGTAAAAATTTAAATTATATATTGAGACTTTCAAACACCCTCGGAAGCGTGTCTTAAAATTGCTGCGGCATAGATTTTTAAGACACGCTTCCGCTTGTTATGAGCGGAAAGATTTGTTATAATAGGCAGACTGGCAGACAGCCGGTATAGCAAATGAAATCATAGCAGGCAGTCAGGAGGAATTTTTTTATGGGCATGATCATGAAAAATGAGTTGGATCCGGTATTTGAAACACTTGGCTTATTATGCAGTTGTTATCAAAGTGAAGAGACAAGAGATGAAACAATAAAGGAATTGAATGAAATTGGGATTGATGGTGAGGCATTTTATCAAAAGCATTTTAAAATCCTGGAACGTTATGAAAAATATTTTAAAGATCATTACGTGAAAACGGAAAATGAAGAATTCTTTTTTAAGGATAAGGATCAGGAATGGATACTCATTTTGATTGTATCGGTTACAGAAAACAAGGAATGGATCCAATCCCTGGATGGAGTAACAGACAAAGAGCTTAGAGATACACTGATGTCAATTATTATTGATGATGGAGTTAATTCGGAAGAGCTTTCCAGACAGAAAATTCCCTGTATCAAAAACGAGCTGGATATTATTGAGTTTTTAGAACCTCTGGACATGGATGAAGGAAAAAAGTGGCATTTACTTAAATTTCTACACCGGCCCAGGTTCTGGATGGAATACCTCATGGAAGCAATCCGTAAAAATATACCTGTGTATGAGAAAGCGCTTGCATCAGTGGAAAAACCTTTGCAGACCTTATTGGAACGTTATGCAGCACACAAGGTTGAGAGATTTGACCGGCTGTTTACGAGTTTCTTATCCCAGGCAGTAGTCTATCCTACCCTGGTGGCTCCGGCAATACAGCTGATTTTATATTCCCATGGTTATCAGGGATTATTCTTAGAGCTCCTGCCCAGGAGAGGAAAAAGTACGGATGCCGCAAAAGATGCTGTTATCATGAAGCTGAAGGCACTGAGTGACAGAAGCAAACTGGATATTCTGTGTATTTTAAAGGAATCCAAAAAGTACAACCTGGAACTGGCGGGAACCATGAAATTATCAGCGTCCACCATGTCCCATCATATGAATGTATTATTTTCCTGTGGGTTGGTGAATATTGAGAAAAAGAATGGCAAAGTATACTACTGCCTGGAAGAAGACGCAGTTATGGATCTGATCGGGGATCTGAAGCAGCTGCTATTATAAAAATGAGGGAATGCGTGACGCACAGCTGCAGGAAATCAATTTTCAAACACACTCTAATGTAAGAATCCCGTTATATAGGAAAAAGTTGAGATCAACAGGGGTCTTAAATCTGCATTTTATTGCAGACTTAAGGCTTCTGTTGATTTTTTGCCCAAAATTCTAAAGGTTCAATAAAAAATCCTGATCCTGCATTAAAGTTATTCGATAATGATCAAATATAGTTGACAAAAATAAAATAGTAATATATTCTGTAAATGACGAATGTATTTGATGGATATAGAATATATAAAACAATGCATTCCAATAAACGAAAAAGAGAGGTATCAATTTGAAAGCATGTTTAAAAGAAAATAAGTGGATTCTTGCATTGGTAATTGGCATTGGAGCACTAAGTTCAGTAGCATCCGCATTTATATCAATTATTTTGCAAAAGATAGTGGATGCGGCGATTGGGCAGGATGTAAATACTTTCTGGCGTCTGTTTACATTTACTATGATTTATCTTCTTATATTGGGCGGATTTGGTTTTCTGGAAGCTTACTGTGGAAAGGTTCTGATCCGGAATGTAACGAAGAGTCTTAGAAAAAAGACGTTTCAGGGATTGCTGAGCAGGAACCCGGAGGGTTTCTATAAGGTTAATACCGCGGATTATCTGTCAGCAATAGTAAACGATGTGAAGCTTGTGGAAGAAAATTATTTAGTACCAATTCAGCTCCTGGCTAAAATGGTCGTTTTGTTTGTAGCAACTCTTGGAATTCTGTTCTATTTAAGCTGGCTGGTAACGGTGATTCTAATCTTCTTTATGCTGTTAATGTTTTTAATACCTGCATTTTTTGGGAAAGCGCTTCAGGTAAGGCAGAACAATTTTTCAGAAAAAATAGCAGAGTTTACGGCAAAATGTAAAGATTATTTGTCCGGTTATGAGGTAATACGGGGATTTGCCATTGAGGGTTATATTCGAAAAGAATTCCAAAAGGAAAACCGGGATACTGCAGAGAGCAAGTTTATGGCTGACCGGCTGCTGGCGGTTAATGAGTGTTTTGCCAGTATTTTATCAGCGCTTTCCACTGTAATTATCGTTTTTGTAGCAGCCTATTTTGTCTTGACAGGCAGGTCTACTGTAGGAACCCTTTTGGCACTTGTCCAGTTAAGCGGAACATTTATAACGCCGGTAATGATGATTATGCAGAATTTACCTAAAATTACGGGAATGAAACCTGTGTTAGAGCGTCTCTCACGGCTTAGCCAGGAACAGGACACACAAGACACACAAGACACACAGGATAGCAGGATTTTGGGAACAGTGAGCAAAGGGGTATCCGGATCTTCTTTTAAAAGTCTGTTGAACATAGAAAAAGTTAGTTTTTCATACCAGGAGGAAAGAAATATTTTGAACGAAGTGGATCTGCAAATAGAACCTGCCAAAAAATATGCCATTATTGGGGAAAGCGGGAGCGGAAAGTCCACGCTGGTAAAATTGCTGACCGGATATTCAGACAGATATAGTGGCAGTATCCAGTTTGACGGACGTGAAATCAGGGATATGAATGGGAAGGATTTAAGTAATATTGTATCGATGATTCATCAGAATGTATATTTATTTGATACGGATATTTACCAGAATATCTGCCTGGAGCGGGAGTATTCCGGCACAGAACTGCAGGATGTAATAGACAGAAGCGGCATCAGTTTATTTTTGGACCAGATGGAAAATGGGCTGAAGACTCCGGCTGGAGAAAATGGAATACACCTGTCCGGGGGGCAGCGCCAAAGAGTAGCAGTAGCAAGAGCACTGATCCGAAGAACCCCCCTGTTAATATTGGATGAAGGCACCTCAGCGGTAGATATGCAGACGGCATATGATATGGAAAACCGGCTTCTGGCCCAGGAAAAACTGGCGCTGATTACCATTACCCACAATCTGAAGGAAGAATTGCTAAAACAGTATGATCAGGTAATTTTTATGAAAAATGGAGAGATTGTAGAAAAAGGATCTTACAATCAGTTAAAAGAAAAACAGGGAGCATTTTTTGATTTTATGAATTTACAGGAAAAAATAGAGAACTAATTTTATAAAAGTACTTTCTTTTCATAATGTAATGGTTTAAACTACAAACAGGAGAAAAAAGATTTTATCTACTTTTATGCAGAAGCGTTTGACAAGCGGCGCTAAAAGAATTAGGATTGTAAATAATTAATATAACAGTCGTTCATTCCATATTATTGAATTTCATGATCGACTGGCATATAATCAGGATACATAAGAAATGTATTGCCGAAAGAGGAGTAGAAGGGTTGAAAGAAAATAACGCAGAAAGGATGCCACGATGTGATTCTTTCAATCTGTTTGATTGTGGCAGTATTGCAGCCTTACCTGCAATATGCAATGGGAATAAATATGAGAAAAAAGGTACTTTTACTAGTTTTGCT
Source organism: Robinsoniella sp. RHS (assembly GCF_001029355.1). Classification (NCBI taxonomy): domain Bacteria; kingdom Bacillati; phylum Bacillota; class Clostridia; order Lachnospirales; family Lachnospiraceae; genus Robinsoniella; species Robinsoniella sp. RHS. Next base: position 1,468 of record NZ_JNGB01000048.1, on the reverse strand, counting down.
ATGCAGTATATTGGGATTTAATGCAGGATGCCAGAAAGATGGCAAAGCAGATGCAGCAAAAGGAACGGCAGAAAGCAGTACTTCTGAAATTATGAAAGTAACGGAAAGCGGCGGCGGAGCACAGACAAATGCTGTCGGTGATTCACAGAATTCAGAAGGAGTGAAATTATACATATCTACGGGAGATGGTAAGTTTCAGAGTTACGACTATTCTGAGACAGAGGAAGCCACGCCCGACAGCCTGGTAAAAGCAATGGAAACACTGACCGGATGGAATATATCTCTGGCTGATCAGATAACCACGGGAAAAGGCGGAATGACGGTGTGCATTACCGGAGAAAGCGCTGTTTTTATGGGACCACCATCTAACCAGAAGGAAAACTTCCATGTTTACGATGCGCAAAGTATGGTGTATGCCGTACTGGACAGTATCCAGAAAACACTTCAGACTTATGCGAGTCCAAAAAATCCGGAAAGTGTAGATATTTATTATTGTATGGAAGGGAATGTGCCCATACGCATTGATAATCTGGATGTTACAATTCCCATGGATCAGCCTTATACCCATGAAGTGCTGGCAAAGCTGTTTCAGCATGCTGATGCACCTACCGGTACGGGTTCAACGAATGCAGGAGAGAATGTTCGGGGATCTAAAGCTTATGGACAGACGGATGCAGGTAACACTACAGATGGACAAGGAAATTATGAACAGCCGGAGGTACAAGGAGACGGCAGCTATCAGCAGCCTGGAGTACAGGATGGGCAGGAAGGTTACCAACAGCCGGGGACAGCAGAGAGTGGAGCTTATGAGCAGCCCGGAGTGCAGGATGGAGCAGGTGATTACCAGCAGCCCGGAGTGCAGGGTGGCGAAGAAAATGAACAGCCAGAAGTAACAGATGGGCAGGAAAATTACCAGGAGCCGGATGTCAGCGGGCCTGGTGATATAGAGAATCAGTCTTTGCCGCAGGAGAATGACAGCTGGCAGTAGATACTGGGATAAGGCCAATATTTTATATAAAGTTAACTGGTATTTTTGAAACGAATATAGTATAATCCCCTATGAAGGCAAAAAGATTAGGAGATTGTACATGTTTGGCTATGTTACCATTTATAAACCGGAGTTAAAAGTTAAAGATTATTATAAATATAAAGCATATTATTGCGGTTTATGCAGAACCCTAAAAGAGAACTTCGGATTCCGCGGCCAAATGACGCTGACCTATGATATGACTTTTGTAGTCATTCTGCTTACTTCGCTGTACGAACATAAAATGAAGAACAGCAAATATCATTGTGTAGTACATCCGGTTAAAAAAATGGACATGCTGCAAAATGACTTTACAGAATATGCAGCAGAGATGAATGTAATATTATCTTATTATCATTTTATAGATGACTGGGAAGATGAAAAGAGTATGGCTGGGCTTGCAGGCAGTAAGCTGCTTGGCAAAAGCGTAAAAAGCATCAT